>JAKIYB010000222.1 GCA_022708765.1 Armatimonadota bacterium
CAGCGCCGTGAAATAACCATCTTCGCACGAGGAGTCTCTGCGTTCATCTTTACCTCCCGGGAAGAATCCACCTGATTTGTGGTTAGCGTAACCCCTTTTCACGCGTGCGTGTGTCAAAGCGAAAGACGGTGCGCGTGCGCTGTCCGCTTTTTCAGACGTTCAGCCGTCCGGCAGGAGCTTCCCTGCTTCCCGCCGAACTGAAAAGTCATCCGCAATACGTGTCACGTAAGGAGATATCCATGCGTATCTGGTCATGGTTCCTGCTCTGCCTCGCCGTCGCGGCGGGGGCGCAGCAGTTTGTTATCACCGGCGCCGAGATGGCCGGCATCAGCGGCTTCCGCGCCTACTGGGATACGCCGGTGGTCATCACGGAAGACGGCGCCACGCGCATGAAGGATCACGGCGCGTCCGGCAAAGGGCTGGTGGCGGACTGGTCCACCGGCAAACCCGGCGCGCCGGTCTTCGACGCCGTGCACCGCGGCTTGCTGGTGCGTTTCCCCGGCGCGGCGGAGAAGATTGCCGCGCAGGTGAAGCAGGGCAAGGTCGTGCAGAGGGTGGAGATCGTCCTCCCCTACGTGGATACCGAAATGTATCCGCTGGATTATCAGATGCCTGCCGGCATGTCCTTCCTCGGCGACCTGTGGGTGCGCGAGAAGCCGCAGTGGCACGCCGTGGCCTGGGTGGTGCGCAAGCCGTGGATGGCCGACGCGCAACGCGGCCCCACCTACAACGCCAACGTGAACGGCGTCAGCTACTGGGGCCGTTTTGGCGCGCAGGACGAAAAGACCGACCGCTTCCCGCTGCGGTTCGGTCCCACCGAGGTATCCTACAAACAGACCGAAGGCCGCATGGACGTGACGGCGCTGCTGAACGACGCGGCCTTCGGCAAAACCGTGACCGAGCGCCTGCGTGTGCTGTCCGACTGCGGCTTCCTGTTGAAAAAGTGGGAGACATACGACGCGCGCTTCAACCACGGCGGCTACGAATACGGCGGCGCGCCCGGCCATCGCGGCATCCGCATCAAGGCGCCGGCGCTGGCCATCACCTTCGGCCCCGGCAAGGCCGAGCGTGGTCCGCAAGACGAACTCGGCTCACTGCCGCCGGCGGCTGACGTGAAGGTCATCGCGCCCAGCGGCGCGCCCACCGCGGTGATGCCCACTCCGCAGGAACTGAAAAAGCTTATGGACCGCTTCGCTTTCAAGCAGCCGAAAGGCATGCCGGAATGGCAGTGGCGGCGCATCAAAGACCTGTTCAGCCTCAGCGACACCGGCGGCGGCTTTCCCGGCAGCACCGACGCCTACACCGCCTGGGTGGATAACCTGCTGGCGATGCCGTACCGCATGTTCACCGGCCACCACACGCCACTCAGCACGCACACCTACCTGCTGTACAAAGACGGCATGCCCGATGTGCTGCGCGAGCATTTGCGCAACTACTGGGCCGCCTGGCTGATGCCGGGACGTCCCTACACCGAACTGCAGCACAATCAGTGGGGCATCTGGACGAAGCCGGAAAACAGCTACTACGCGAAAACCGGCGACTGGCGCGGCAACCACAGCTTCTACCGCGACTCCTACACCCGCTTCATGAGCACCATGAACTTCAACAACAACGCCGCGCAGGCGGCGCTGCTCGGCGGGGCGGTCATCAACGACCCCTACGCCATTGACGACGGGCGCTTCGCGCTGGAGCACATCCTGCTGCGCCTGTGGTCCTGGTACGACGGCACCACGCAGGAGTCCATTGACCATTACTACCTCGGCCTGTCGCTCTACGCGCAGAAGGCCTTCGCCGACCTCGGCCCCACCGAACTGGATCGCATGATGGGCCGCAACATGCTACTGAAGACGATGGACGAACTGGCCTCCTGCTATCACCCGGCCACCCGACGCTTCACCGCGGTGTCCGGCCGCACGGGCGTGGCGGAGATGCTCGGCATCAACGAGGGCGTCAACGCCATCATGCACACCGTGTCGAAGCGGGGCGCGCTGCACGATGTCTATAACCCCGACCGCCTGGGCATGCCCGCCGCCGGCCACGACCTGCCCCCCGACCTGGTGGCGCGCCAGCAGCTCGTCGGCCCGTGGATGCCGCTGTGGATGGGCAACATTGTGGATGACAAGCCGCTGCCCTTCCAACTGACCGCCGCCGACCGACAGTATGGCAATCAGCGCGTGTATCCCTTCTGGAAGCGCAGCTACCTTGGCCACCACTACGGGCTGGCCACGCTGGATATCGGCTGCGGCAACCCCACCATTCCGGTGATGGCGCAGTGGGCGCGCGCGGACGCGCCCGCCGACAACCTGCAGGAAACCGGCCTGTTGCTCATGCGCTTCGGACTGAATGAGACCGAGTTCTACGACAGCCTCTACCACGGCACCAAGCAGTCCAACGCCAACGGCAGCGTGGGCACCCAGGGCGGGCCGGTGTGTTCGGTGCAGCACAAGAACAAGGCCGTCGTCTTCACCACGCCCAACCTGAACTTCAACGATTATCATCGGGCGATGCCGGAGAAGATCACCAGCATCCAGTCCACCGTTGCGCTGGCGAATTATCAGCCTTCCCCGACGTGGAAGCTCTACATTGATGGCAAACCGGCGGCGCCGGCGCTGCCCGTCCGCGCGAAGCAGAGCAGCCGCATCACCATCCACGACGGCGTCACCTACATCGGACTCATCCCCATCCCGGCGACAAACCTGGGGCGCAGCGAGGAGATCCTCATCACCGATGGCGGCGAGCCGGTGGCGCTGCAGGGCGGCGGTAAAGCGGCGCCCACGCTGCGCATCAACAGCTACTACTACTTCAATCCCGATCAACCCTTCGATCCGAAAACCGCCGACTGGACGAAGACGGACCGCGCCTACGGCGGCTTCATCATCGAGATGGGCGACGAGAAGGACTACGGCTCCTTCGCCGCCTTCCAGAAGCATATCGCCTCGGTAAAACTCAGTCTGAAGTGGGATGACGCCGCCGGGGTGGCGCATGCCGTGTATAAGAGCGGCAAAGACGTGATCGAAGCGGGTTTCCGGCCCGAGTATAACGGCGGCTGGAGCAAGAACGTCCCGAGCATCGAGTGCTTCCCGTACCGGCGCGTCAACGGCCAGTGGCCGTACCTGCCCGAAGGCGTGGAGCGCGAAACGACGCTCTCCATCCAGGGAACGGCCGGCACGCTGGAGAAGAGCGGCGCGGTGTTGCGGCATCAACCCGGCCTCATGGCCTACCTGCTCACCGAGCCGATCAGCGGCAATTACGTCTTCAGCAACCCGCTGCCCGACCCGCAGTACATGGCGCTGGCCGTACCTGGCGGCTTGAAGATCACCGCCGACGGCCGGCTGGCGCTGGCGCAAATCACCGCCAACACGCGGGCGAATACGCTGGACGTGCGCTATGCCGCCAAGGAAGGACAGGTGGGCGACGACATGGCCACCGCCCTCGTGCTCGCCGGCTACGCGGCGCTGCCGGCGGTGACGGTGAACGACAAAGCGGTGAAGCCCGTCGAGATGACGCTCGACGGCGCCCCGGCGGCGGTGGTGCCGCTGGCCGGCGCGAAGTTCACCGACGCGTTCACGGCCCGCTACGTCGCCAGCCTCGCTATCCAGGAGACCGCGCTGAAGACGACGGTGGCGGCGCAGGCGTGGCTGCGCTACAAGGCCAAGCAGGAGCACTACGTGCTCACCGAGCCGCGCAACGGTGCCTTCTCCTTCTGGCGCCAGTGGCCGGGTAACTGCGCCATCGAAGCGGGCATCCCGGGCGGCATGGTCGTCGCCACCGACGGCGACATCGCCCTCCAGCGCATCATCCTCAGCGCCCGCGAACGCCGGGTGGAGGTGGACTACGCCCCCTACCTGCAGCAGGACCGCGACGGCAATCCCATCCCCAACCGCGCCAAAGCGCTGCTCGTCTTCGGCCTGGATCAGGCGCCCTCCGTCCGCCTGCACAACGACGAGTACAAAGGCGCAGTGGATCGCGTGACCATCAATGGCAAGCCCGCCTACCTCATCCCGCTCTTCGGCGATGACCCGGCGACGCTCAAGGAAGGCGTCGAGAAGCGGTATACCGAGGCGATGGCGACGCTGCCGGCGCGGTGAAGTGATTCACCACCAGTGTGAAGCACGACGGCCCCGCCACCCGGCGGGGCCGTCCATGTTACATTCGACAATTTCCATTCCTACGACTCTTCTTCGATTACCTGGTCGTAAAACGCCACGTAGTCATCCGGGTTGGCGCCTTCGCGCATGGCGATGGCGGTGCGCGGGTGCATGTTCATCTGGCCGGTGAGCATGTAGGGGATGCGATAGCCCCATTCCATAACGCCGGATTTTTCCAGCGGCACGAAGTGGTCGCGGATGCACTCCAGCACCGGGCGGAGCTGGAATTTCGGGTTCTTCAGGAAGCCGAGGAGCAATTCCAGCGGGCAGTTGCCGGCGCCGCGGCCCATGCCGTTAATGGTGGCGTCCAGCCGATTGGCGCCGATGATGAGCGCCTCCAGCGTGTTCGCGTAGGCCAGCATCTGGTTGTTGTGGGCGTGGATGCCCACCTCGATGCCCTTGCCTTCCACGGCTCTCATGAACATGTGGGTGATGTCGCGGATCTGCTCGGAGTAGTAGCTGCCATAGCTGTCCACGATATAGAGCGCGCAGATGGGTGTGTCGGCGAGGATGGCCAGCGCCTCCTCCAGCTCGCGCTCCTGAATGGCGGAGATGGCCATCAGGTTTGCCGTGACGCGGTAGCCTTTATCGGCGGCGTCTTTGATCATGTCCAGCGCGGTGGGAATCTGGTGGATGTAGGTCGCCACGCGGACGATGTCAATGACGCTCTGCTCCTTCGGCAGCACGTCGGTATGGTAATCGGTGCGCTCGGCGTCCGTCATCACCGATATCTTCAAATCGGTGGGGTTGTCGCCTACGATGCGGCGCAGCGTGTCTTCGTCGCAGAACTTCCACGCCCCGCACTTGCCGGGAGCAACGATTTTCTTGTCCGCTTTATAACCGAACTCCATCGCGTCAATGCCGGCGGCGAGACACGCGCGATAGACCGCGCTGACGAAGCCGTCATCGAACTGGTGGTCGTTGATGAGCCCGCCGTCGCGGATGGTGCAGTCCATGATCTTGATCTCGGGGCGGTACGTCAGCCACGTCCCTTTGGCGAGTTGATCTTTAATATGTTCCTGTGGCACGAGTAACCTCCGGCGGCTTACTGTTGAGTAAGTAAAACAGGGATACTCTATCATGCAGGAGATGGGCAAAAATGTCAATCATGGCCTGCTGAAAATGCGTCCTGTCGGGACATTCCCGACAGGACGCGTGCCCGCAACCGGAAGATGCGATGCGAAGATCCACAACAGTTACGGGCACACCCCCACTTCGCGCAACAGCGGTCTGACGCGCTCCATCTCGGCGTCGTCCAGCGTCGTCATCGGGCCGCGCAGGTGGCGGGAGGCGATACCGTTGCACTCCAGCATCGCCCGCCAGAGCGCCTGCCATTCGAGCCCTTCCGCGCAGAGCGCGAAGAGCGGCGCCTCCACGTGGCGGGTGACGCGCGCCGCTTCGCGTGGGTCGCCGCGCTCCAGCGCCTCCCAGTATGCCTGCCCGATGCGCGGGGCGCAGGAGGTGGTCCAGTCCATGAACGCCCGCGCGCCATAGGGCCACTGGCCGAGGTGCCGGGCCAATCCTCCCCCGGTCATCACCCGCCAGCGGCGCCCGTGCCGCTGCAGGAGCGCGCGGGCGTAGGCTTCCGAGCCGTCTTCTTTAAAGCAGCAGATATTCGCCTCGCGGGTCAACTGGTCTACAACGCCCATTTCCGGTTCGCCGACGAGCATCACCGGCATCACCGCCGCCAACTGCCGATAATGCGCCACCAGCCCTGGCCCGGTCGTCATCTGCGCCGGCGGCAGCGACATCAGCACGTCGGCGCCCACCTCGCGGCAGTAGGCGGAAAAGGCGACCGCCTGGCGCGTGGCCCAGGGGCCAGTGGCGGCCACGCCACGCGCGCGATGACAAAGCGGGTGAGCCTGGCGATCTCTACCTGGGTGAGGAAGAAATACTGGCTGTCGCCCGCGGTGAGCAGGATGACGGTGCTGCCCCCGGCCAGCGCCGTCTCGATGATGTTGGCCACGCCGTCCCAGTGAATCTCGCCATCGGCGGAAAAGGGGGTGGGAATGGATGCCACCGGCCCCAGCAGGCGGGCGCGGATGTCGTCGGGCGTCAGGCGAGATACCATCATGATGCCTCCGTGGCGCTATTGTACCGCCCGCGCCGTCCCATGCACAGCCCGTCACGCCGTGAATTTCCGGGCATAATCATGGAATAATCGGGGTAGATACAGCATAAGTCGGTAGACGTTGAAGCGCTGGAACCGTCCCCCCTTTGTCCGGCGCCGCCACGCGAACCGTGGGAACCCGCGCGACGCGGGTGCGTGGAGGTGAACCATGCGGACGCCATCCTGCGTCATCGCCTGGTGCGCGACCGTGGGGCTGGCGCTCCTGATCGGTTGGGGACTGGTCATCCATCTGCCGGGGGCGACGAATCTACTTGTCCCGCTCGCGCTGTGGGTGCTGCTGCTCTGGTGCAAAAAGGCATTGGTCTGGGGCATACTGCTCCTGCTGCACGTCTACCTGGCCGTCTACTACGTGGACCTGTTTATGACATTCCGCGCGCTGGACATGCTGCCCTTCGCCCTGCTTTTCGGCGTGCTGCCCATCGCCATGCTCTTCGACCCGCCGCTCCGCTGGCCGCGCGACCGCCTGCTGCAGGGCGCCGCCACCCCGCTCTATCCGACCGAAGAAGACCGGCGCCGCGACTTTCTCCTCTGGTGGCATACCCAGAGTTCCGAACAGCATCACCGTGTCTGGATGCGCCTCCTCCCGGAAGAGCGCCGCTGGGCACTGGACGATATGCCCGCGGACATGCGCACCATCTTCCTCCGCATCGAACAGGCGCACGTGAACGGGCACGATGTGCGGTACACCGGATAGCGTCTTTACCGCGTCACCCACACCTCCGCCATGCCGCCTTCCCGTTCCTCGATGCCGTAGCGGATCGGCAGGAACCGCCGGCGCCGTCCAGCGGCTCTCGCCCGGCGCCAGCGCGGCGGGGAGCACCAGTTGGTCGGCCAGGTGCTCGTCGCAGGCGGCGCCGCCCTTCCACCAGCGCTGGAAGTCGGCAAAGGCGTCCTCCACCACGCGCTCCATCGGCTTGCCGCGCTCGCCCAGCGCGGAGAAGCCGGCATGCCCACTCTCGCAGCGCGCGGTGACCACCGCCGCCGCGCCCGGGCCGTTCGACGGCAGCGCGGTGCATTCCACCCGTCCCGGCATGCCCAGCTTGCCCAGTGCGCGCTCAGCCGCCGCCGCGCCGCGCTCGCCCACGTG
>JAKIYB010000223.1 GCA_022708765.1 Armatimonadota bacterium
GCCTGCATGTATCCGTGCCTAATGAAATCGCCGGCCTCTATCGCGAAAAGCCCCCCACCGCCGAGGAGATCGCCGCCGCCCGCCAGGCCGCGCCCACGGTGACCGGCTACGCGGCGGAGGTGACCGAGGAAGGCCCACTCTTCACCGAGGCGCGCATCCGCTTCACCTTCTCGAACGGCAGCTACTATATGCTCACCGCCCGCGTGCTGCCCGGCAACCCCGCCATTCGCATTGACGAGATCACCGACATGTCCGGCAATGCTCCCCCCGACGCGCCCATCTACATGGTAATGGCGATAAACGCGAAGGAGGCCGGCGGCTGGCGCCCTGATGCCGCGTTCCTCTACAACACCCGGCGTAAAGAGCACTTCGCGCCGCTGGAAGAAGCGCTGAAAGCGCAGGGTTTCACCCCCAAACTCGCCAGCGCGGCCATCACCTACGACACGGACGAAAATGCCATCGCTGATCTCACTCAGCACTATCCCTGGAACCTGTCGGCGCATCTCATCGGGCTGGTGGAGACCGCGCGGTTGCGGCACGACAAGACGGCGCCCTTTCTGGGCATCGTGCCCATGCATGCCGGGTCCTGGCGCGGCGGGCATTTCTGCTTCCCGCCTAAGCCGCAGATCTACCAGCAGCTTGTCGCTTACGCCGATGGCGATTTGGTGATTCGCTGGACCGTCCGCGCGCAGCCGCACTCGCAGAACGTGCTACACACCGGCGAGTATGACCCTGACTTCGGCCTGGAAGGTACGCGACGCCTCTGGTGCCTGGTGGGCGGGCCCTTCCAGTATTACGATACGCTGGTACCCTTCCGGAACTATGAAGGATATATCAACCTCGATAACTATAAAGACTGGGTGATGGCGTGGTCAGACGATACCCGCGCCGCGCTGCAAACCCCGCCGCTGGCGAAGGTGCCGAATACCGGTCCGGTCTGGCACATCCATAGCGCGCTGCGCGGCAACGACGGCTACCCCTGGTTCACCCATTTCCTGCAGGGGATAGACTCCGGCTGGACGATGGGGCTGCGCGCTAAGCTGGCCGATCCCAACGTGACCGCCGAGGAAAAGGGGCGCATTCGCTCCGATCTGGCGGCATTCTGCGAGTTCATCTCCGAGCCGGACGTCAACACCCGCGCCTCGATGACCCATCAGGGTAATCCAAACATGCCCATCAATCGTTTCATGGCGCTACCCTTCGCCGCCGCGCTCATCCCCGACCACCCGAAGGCAAAGCGCTGGATGGACGTGTCCGACCAGTATGTCCGCTACAAGCTGGGTATGAACGTCTCCCCCGGCGGGGCGTGGAGCGAGCTCGTCACCTACTATTATGCCAGCATGCCCATGCTGGCCAACGGCTCATTGGTTCTCAAAGAGACCGGCCGGTTGGATGAGGCGACGCGCAAACTCACCCTGCAACCGCTCGATTTTACGCTGAAGCTTATTTCGCCGCCTGATCCACGTATCAACGCACGGTTGGTGCCCGGCTTCGGTCACGAGGGGGCGATGAGCAGCATCGGCCACCTCACCGCCGGAGCGCATTGGCTCACGGCCGCCGCTCTTGAACGTGAGCACGATCCCGACAAGGCCGCCGTCTACGCCTGGGCCTGGGATCAGGTTGGCCGACCTGGCGAAAAACGTACGAATCCCTTCGATATCGGCTTTGAGAAGTTGACCATGCCCGCACACGGCCCGCTGGCGAAGCAGGCGAAACCGGAGGCTATTCGCCAAGCGCTGCGCAGCGACTGGCTACCCGGTTTCGGCGCCGTGCTGCGCGCCCACGCCGGCGAGGAGGGCGAGACCTATCTTGGCTACCGCCAGGGGTACATGGCCAGCCACAGCGACGCCAACCAGTGCGACTTCACGCTGTATGCTAAAGGCGCGCCGCTGGTGCCGCTCAGCCTGCTGGGATACGCCATCTCGAATTATCCGCCGTATATCAACATTAATAAGGAGTTCGGCTGGCACAGCCGCGTGCGCTTCGGCGATATGCGCGACAACGGCGGCTGGCCGGGCGGCGGTCCGGTCTCCGGAATTGACCGTCATTCGTTCAGCGACTCGGTGGATTACCTGCGCGGCATCGGCGACTACGGTCCGCAGCGTTGGACGCGGCAGATCCTCTTCTTCAAAGGCAAGCAGGCGGCAAGCCCAAACTATTTCGTCTTTCGCGACAGCTTCTCGCCGCTGGACGCGCTGGCCACCGCAATGGTGAAGCCGGAAGTCAGCGCACCCGCGAAAGTCGGCGAGCTGCAGCAGAAGTGGTGGTACCTGCGCACGCTGGGACAGGCGAACCAGGTGGCAGCGAGCCCCGAAGGCCTCACTTATACCAGCGAATTCGGACCGAAGCTGGATGTGCGCTTCCTGCAGCCGGCGTCCGTCGCCATCAGTTCCCGCGAGGCATCCTCCGGCGCGAAGACCTTCACCGGCGCCGAGGAGACGATTACCGTCCACGCTGCCGGCCCCGTCCCCGCCGGGCAGGATGTGTTCGTCGTCCTTTACCCGCGTGGGAAGGACGAAGCGGCCCCCGCTTACGAATCACTCGGAGACGGCGCGGCGAAGATCACCACGAGCGAGAGCACGGATTACGTCTTCATGAGCCGCAAACGAAGAACCTGGCAGCAGGGCGACATCGCCTTCACCGGCATCGCCGGGTCGGTGCGCGTCTACCCGAACGAGGTGCATTTCGTCATCGCCGAAGGTGCCGGCACCCTCACCTACAAGGGGCATACGCTGCAGGCCGGCAAACCGGCGACGAAAGTCATCCCGCTGGCTGAGATTGCGAAGAAGGCCACGGTGGAAGTGCCGGCCGATCCGGTTACGATTTCATTCCCGATGGAGCCCAGCGCTGGTGATGGACCGATTACCGAATTGGCACTCGGCGTAAAAAAGCAAGTGCAGAATGCCCGCACGGTTTATTTCTTCGCCAGCGAGCAGCCGATACATTTCGCACGGGATGGCGTGGTATTCGACGGGACGCATGGCGGCATTATCATAGACCACCCGCATAAAGACACGGTACAGTTAATCATGCTTCATGGCTCCCGCATTGGGTATCGGGAAGCGTGCGCGGAAGTGGCGGATGGACATATTATCCCGACCGCATCACCGCCGTCACCGAAGGCCCCGCGCGCTTCATCCATCTCACCATGCCCGCCGGCCTCACCCACCTGCCCGCCGTCACCATGAATGGCCTCACCTACGCCCCCGGCACCGGCAACGATATGCTTATCATCCCCGTGTTCGATGGCCGCTGCACCTTTTCCGTTGGCAACCTATCGCAGCCGGGCGTCTTCCGGCGGTGGGTGAATTGGCCAGATACGAAAGGTGAGTGATAGCCTCGCACCGTTGGACAGGCGCCCGTTCGTGCGCTATCATAGTGCCTCCAGGGGGACGAGAAAATGCGAACGATATCCACCAGCACGCAACTGTGCGCGGTGATTGGCAATCCGGTGGGGCACAGTTTATCGCCCGCTATTCATAATGCCGGTTACGAAGCGTTGGATCTTGACTTCGTCTACATCGCCTGCCGGGTGGAAGACGTGGCCGCCGCGCTGGGCGGCGTGCGGGCGCTGGGCAATTTCCGTGGGTTGAGCGTCACCATCCCGCATAAGATCGAGGCGATGAAGCACGTGGATGAGGTGGCGAAAGTGGACCGCGCTATTGGCTCCATCAATACCGTAGTCCATGAAGGCGACAAACTCCTCGGGTTGGGCACCGACGGGCCGGGGGCACTGAAGGCGCTGGCCGATGCCGGGGTGACGGTAGACGGCCGCCGCATCCTCATGCTTGGAGCCGGCGGCGCCGCGCGGGCTATCGGCTTCACGCTGGCGTGGAAAGCTGCCCCGGCAGAGTTGATACTGCTCGATATCAACGAGGAGATGCTGCGCGGATTGGCGGCTGACCTGCGCGCCGGTTCCGCCACGCCCATCATGGATGCCATCCTCACACCGGATACGCTGGAAGACGCCCTGGGGCGCGCCGAGGTGGTCATCCACTGCACGCCCATCGGTATGCACCCGAAGGTGGACGCCTCGCTGGTGCCCGCCGAATTCTTCCGTCCGGAGCAGGCCGTCTTCGACATTGTCTACACCCCGCTGGAGACGAAGCTGCTGGCCGACGCTCGCGCGCGCGGCTGTCGTGTGATACCCGGCGTGGAAATGTTCCTCAACCAGGCCGTCCTGCAGTTTGAATACTTCACCGGCGTCCCGGCGCCCATTGACGCCATGCGCCGCGTGCTTATGGAGCACCTCACGCGATGAATATCGTCCTCATTGGCTATCGCGGCACCGGCAAGAGCGTCGTCGGCGCCCTACTCGCGGCACGACTGGGCATGCGCCTGGTCGGCATGGACGCGCTTATCGTCGAGCGCGCCGGCATGCCCATCCCGGAGATTGTGGAACGCGAAGGCTGGCCCGGCTTCCGCGACCGCGAATCGGCGCTGGCCCGCGAACTCGCCGCCCTCGACAATGTGGTGATTGACTGCGGCGGCGGCATCATCGAACGCCCGGAGAACACCGAAGCGTTGCGCGCCAACGGCCGCGTGGTCTGGCTGCGCGCCTCCGCCCCCACCATCGTCGCCCGCATCCAGGGCGACACCCAGCGTCCCTCGCTCACCGGCGCCAAGTCCTTCACCGACGAAGTGGCCGAGGTGCTGGAACGCCGCACCCCCCTCTACAAAGCCGCTGCTGATATCATCGTAGATACCGACCTACTTACGCCGGAGGAGGTGGCGGATCGGGTTCTTGCACAGGTGCAAGTGCAGCCGCCGTATACCACCGAATGTTGATGACACACGTTGCCGCATCCACGGTCACGCAGCCGCCCAGCGCCTGCGCCACGCTTCGCAGCGGCACCATCGTGATGCCACGCTCGCGGTAGACGGCGGCGTCCAGCCGCAGCGGCGTCTCCCCGCGCAGAGCGAGCGCCGAGCCTGGCACCAGTATCAGCCGCGTGTCGCCGCGCGCCAGCGTCACCGTATGCTCCTTCGCGTTCGTGGCCGCGCTGGCGCCCATGGCGGTGAAAAACGTTGCCGGCACCGTCAGCCGATTATCTCGTTCCGCCGGCGGCGCGGGAAGCGTGATCTCGACTTCGTCGCAGCGCGCGGTGCCCTGTGGGTCCAGCGTAAGCTCATGCGCGATGCCGTCCCCCTGTGTGGCGGCGAGCACTCGCATATTCGTCACCACGTAGCCACCGGCCGCCTTTAACTCCGCCAGCGCCTGCGCCAGCGCTGCTCCCGCGGCGACGGCATCCGCATGCACGCTGACCGTGCGCCCATCCACCACCACCCGGTAACAATGGCTGGTGGGATAACGCCAGACCGATTTGTGCCCAACGCGCGTGAGTGCAGCCGATAATCCCTCGCCCTCCCACACCAGACGCGTCAGCGCCGCTTTGATCGTCTCGGGGTTGTCGCCGGTTATCACCCCCCGCCCGTCGAGGGTGCCGCACAGCATGTGCGGGGAGCGGCTCGGTTCCACCGCTTCCCGCGCGAGCAGCAAGCCGAGGGCGCGCACCTGCCCCCAGATGCGAGGATACTGTGCCAGCGGCACCGCCTTCTCACCGGTGTAGCGTCCCACCTCCACCGTGAAGGCGGGCACGCCGTATGTCTGCACCACCCAGTCTTTATAACCGCCGCCGGATTCATAGCTGCGAGGAGGTATGCGCCGATAACCGGTGAGCGTCTGAATATGATGGGCGATACGCGCCGTGCGGGAGAAGAGTTCGCCCCGTTGGTAAAAATGCCAATAAATCACCTCGCCGGAGGAGTGCAACGCCGCATGCAGCGCGAAGCGATGGCGACGGGTGAAGGCGGCCATTGCCTGCGCTTCCGGTTCGGTGAGCGGCGCCGCACCCCGGTAGTTCCATGGGCCGGGCCAGGGGGCCTGGCGCTCAATCGTCTCCCAGTTGGCGGGGTACTGGCGGTTTAGGTCCACCCCGCGGCCGTTCGCCTTCCACCCGCAAAAATTCGCCGATCCTCCGTTCAGCGCCAGCACCCGCACACGGTTCGGTGCGCTTGCGGCGCCTGACTGCGCCAGCGACACGCCATCCGGATTGACCATTGGCACGATATGGAGCGATACGCGGTTCAGCAGGTCATATACATCGTAGCCATCGAGGATCTCGCCTCGATAGTAAGCCAGCACGTATCGGTCTATCATCGCCATTAATACCGATGAGGTGATCCATTCACGCCCGTGGTGCGAGCCGTTCAATGTGATTGCGACGGGTCCGCGCCCCAGACGGATGGCAATGATGCGTCGGCCGAACACGCTCTCGCCAATGTCGGACACTTCGATGAGGCCGGGATATGTCTCTTCAAGGTGCGCCGTGTCCGCCAGCAACCGCTGATAACTGTAGACCTGCTGTCCCTGCACCAGCGGCTTTAGCGTTGCTACCGTCTTTGTTGGAGGTGGAAACAGGTCATCGAGTGTTGCGCAGCGTGCCCACTGATACCCCAGCAGGAAAATAAGGCATACCCACCATTGTAGCTGATTGCTGATCTGAACCATTATTCCTCTCTTGTTTCCCGGTAACGATGCCGCTTGCCTTCTCTATTCTCTTCGGCGATGTTGCGGGAAGGCCTTTTCCGCAGTGTGCCGACTACCATTGAATGGGTGAATGTCAACAAGGTAAAGCAGTGTTTGCATCTCCGCCATGCGCGGTCTATACTACGGCATGGATTACCAGGAGGAAGAGACGGTCATGCGGACGAATGCCACACTGCCGCCGACAGTGCGCTGCACGGCATACAGTTGCACCGGGAGATGCACCCAACCGATGCCGGAAGCCGAAAAGGAGTGAATATGCAGACGATGACGAGTTTCGAGCGCATGGATAACACCCTGCGCCGTAAACCGATTGATTGCGTGGCCTGCTACGACGCGCCGTGGGGTGAAACGACGGCGCGCTGGCGGGCGGAAGGGCACATGGGCGCGGAGGAAGATGTGTGCGATGCGCTGGGCATGGATATGCGCAGCGGCGGCTGGATAAACAGCATCGCCAACCTGGATGTTACGCCGGAAGTCATTGAGGAGACGGAGGAAACGATTCTAACCCGTGATGGCAACGGCGCGATGCTGCGCCAACACAAGCAGCATGCCAGCACGCCGGAGCACGTGGGCTTCACCGTGGAGGACCGGCGCGGCTGGGAGGAATGGATCAAACCGCACCTGCTGGTCGTGGATCGGTGGCGTATCCCCTTTGAAGCCTATCGCGCGGCGAAACGCGATGCGGCGGATCGCCAGCTTTATTTCGTCTGGTGGGGCATCGCTCCCTTCGAGCAGATGCACCCGATGTGCGGGCACGAGAATCTGCTGGCGGGGATGGCGGAAGA
>JAKIYB010000224.1 GCA_022708765.1 Armatimonadota bacterium
GCAACCCGCCGTCGCAGCTCCGTGCGGATATCCTTTGGCAAGTCCGGGCAGGCGAGGGCGTCTTCGGCGTAGTTGGCGAAGATGAGGAACTGTGACTTGCGGTAATTCGACAACCCGCCGAGGAAGAAGTCGTTCTCCTGATACGGCGCTTTTAGCCCGCCGATGACGCGCTGGGCGTGTTTAGTTGCATCGTCCGTGCTGCCGCTGAACAGGTACCAGGTTTTCAGGAACGCGCCGTCCGGATGCTGGTCAAGTGTCTTTCGCTGGCGCTCGATGAGTGCTTTTGAGAAGAAACCGCCGGGATAAATCGCTTTTTGCGGGTCTTCCGGCCAATCCACGATCCAGTCTTTGTACCGATCGAGGCCAATGTGCCCGTAGCGCGCCTGCGCCATGTTCATCTCCGGGCCGGTATACAGGCCCCATTCGCGGCGGCCATAGGTGAAAGCTAATCCCTCATCATGCTCGTGCGTGCTGAAGGGCGACAGGTCATCCGTAACCTCTAGCGACCAGCGGTTCAGCCGCACGCTAATGGGCAGGGAGACCAGTACGCCGGTGCCCTCCTGATGCCAGGTGTCAAAGGCCATCGCGTGCCGCCAGGCGCCGACGTGCAGCGGCACGATGCCGATGCTGCGCCCGCCGCCGGGCGTGTCACCATCCCAGACCTGCTGGCCGCCGCGCATCGCGCCCCAGCGCCCGCCCGGCACGTGCTGTTCCAGCAGCACGAGGTTGGCGTCCGGCCTGAAAGGTGTAGGCGCTGCGCCGACACCGCCCACCGGCGCGGCCTGCGGGGTGGCTTTGCGTTTCGCGTCAATATAGGCCTGGAACGGCGTGCTGGTCAGCGTATTATGCTGCTGTTCACCCGCGCCCATCACCACGCTGGTGCCGCGCGGCTGCCAGCCTTTGTGCAGTTCCAGCACCAGCACATCCTCACCTTTGGTGATGTCGCCAAAGTCAAATTCCTCGGTGACGGACGCCAGTGGGCGACCCGGCGAAAGCTGGACGCGCAGCACGTATTCGCCGCGCGGGGCGAAACGGTAGCGGGCTTCATACTCGAATACCGCCGGGCCGTTGCGGATGATGGCGAAAGCTTGCGAACGTATTTTGCGAGCGGTAACCAGGCGGGCGCCGCCCATCCAGGCACCGTCGGCGCAAGCCCACTGGCTCAAAGGCGGGGTGGCTTTGCTGGCGTCAATGGGTTCGGCGAAGTCCTGCGTCGCCGGCGCGGGCAGGCGAAGCGCCAGGTATTCGTTTTTGACCTCGACTATCGCGTCGCGCTGCGCGACGGCCAGCGTACTGTTCTCGCGCGAACGGTCGCGTTCTGACATCTGGAAGCGATACGTCGCGGTGCCGCCGCGTTTCACTGCGCCGACGAAGGTCAGCGTGTTACCGTCGAGCTGAAACGGCACCGCTTTGCCGTCGCTATCCAGCAGCGCGTAATTCCCACCGGGGGGCACCGTGCGCTTCAGGGTATAATGCACGGCTTCTGGCCCCCAATCACGATACCCATGATCGGTGAAGGTGATGAGGCCGTCCTCGGGGAGTTCGCGCCGTGCCAGCGTATCGTCAACGGCGAATACCTGCGCCGCGACGACCAGCAGAATCATGGACAGCAGAAGGAATAGCATCGTTCGCACACGGAGCTCCTTTGCGTAATGAAAGTGAGGTATCGTTGTATTAGACGAATGAAAACGAAATCCCTCTTGTGGTCATACACGAAAGGCAATGTGAAACGGGCGCCGAAATAATCTCTTCAGTGTCAAATAGAAACATGAGTATCATGGGAGCCAATGCAATGCGGTATATCATCCTCGTCCTGCTAGCGGCGGTGTGCGGGCTGGGCGTGCGCGCCGATGTCCTCATCAATTACCTGACCACGGATCGTATCACTTATGCGCCGGGAGCGAAAGGCATCATCAGCCTGCGCATCGAGAATAACGACAATGCGCCGGTGAACGGGACGCTGGTTGTCACCCTGACCGAAGAGTTAGACCGCGTGACGGTGCTGATGAAAGAGACGGTGCCGATCCCCGCCGCCGCGCGCGTGGAGAAGACCATTCCCATGAACGTCGGCGCGGCGCTCTGGGGGCGCGGCGTGGAAGCGCGCTATACCGTTGGCGAGCATACGGTGGTCGCCGCGCATGCTTTCAACGTAGTGACCAATCCCTTTATGGCATCCATCTGGGGGCGAGGTACGCCGATGTTCGGCAGCGAAACCTGGGACCGCGAGACGGCGCTGCGCGAGTCGGAAAATCTGGCGAAAGGAAACATGGCGAACTATTGCAACGCCTACGAAGCCTTCGCTTGGGCGCCGTGCGATTTCTCGCTGATGCACATTGATGATGATGAACCGTTCCACTCTGGCCAGACACAATATACGAAGTCGCGGCTGGCGCTGACGACGCTCCACGAGGTGTTTCACAAGTATGGCATCGGCTGCATCACTTACGGCAAAGCCTGCGCCGCAGGCATACCGGGGGTGGAATACGCCTTCAAGCATCCTGAGCAGATGCACGTCTTCGCCCCCGCCGGCTTCGCTCATGAAGATATTAGCGTGGACGTGATGGACCGCATGGCGGAAGGACGCTTCCGCCGTCATGGCCGCGATGAAGACTTCTGGCAGCGCTGGATTTCTTGCTGGACGCAGATTGGCAATAAAGAGGCGATTGACTTCGGCACGGACGAAATTGTGCGCTCGGCGAAACAGTTTAACTGGGATGGCGTGCGTTATGACGGACATTTCAATTATTGGAATAATCCGGAGATGGCTGCGCGGGTAGTCAAATACGCCGCCGGCCGTATTCAGCAACAGCTCCCTGGCTTTGGTATCGGTTATAACTACTTCGGTACGCAGCATGATACACCGGAAGGCGCTTCCACCGATGTCGAACTGGCGGCGGCTGCCTCGGGCGGTGGTCTGATGATGTCGGAAGTGTTCCGTAATTACCGCGGTAATGTGATGCAAAATATCGGGCACCTGCAGTCGGTGGGCGATGCCGTGCGTCGCCATGGCGGCTACTTCCTCTGTATCAACGACATGCATAATCCCTGGAACAGCGCGCTGGTGTTGGCCGGTGGCGCACGCCCGATGGGCGGCAGCAACCTGGCATACAATAAATTCACCACCCGCTTCTCCGCCTTCGTGCTCGATCCCGCGCTACGCCGCCTGCAGAATCCTGGTAGAGTGGTGAGCGTCGCCGATGACCCCGGTTTCGTCTGGGACGCCTTCATCTATGAGCGCAAAGTCTCCGAGACGCGCTGTCAGTTGATCTTCCAGCTTGTGAATGTTTCGAAAGACTTGAACTTCAACGGCGGAGAAAAGGAAGAACCTACCGGCATCAACGAGACAAAACAAAACATCAAATTTACGCTGAAACTCCCCACTGGTTTTGCCGCTGACCGCTTCTACGTCACCGACGACATGGAAACCTTCCTGCCGCAGGCGGCGAAGCTCGACGGCGCCACCTTCACCGTACCGAACCTGAAATACTGGACGATGGCGGTAATAGAGTTGAACGTGAAAGCACCGGCGGCGTCGCTGGCCGACCTTTGCGCCGTGCAGTTGAAAGACGGCAAGCAGATCGTTACGCCGGCAGTACTGCAAGCCGTACTGGCGAAAGGCAACCCGGACAACGCCGCGCCGAAGATGGAGATGCTGGTGAAGCCGCTCAGCTTCGCCGATCACAAAGACGGCATTGACCGCAAGCTCCTCGCCGGTGAGGAAAAGCCCCTGCGCCTCTGGCGCAACGGCCGCGCGGATATCCACTACGCCAGCGGCATCATGTACCGCATCAATCGCCCCTGGGAAGCGATGATGCGCGTGAAACAGAACCGGGTGAGTACTTCCAGTCTGGATAACGGTCGCACGGCGTGTTCATCCGCGCTCTCCGTAAAAAACGCCACCTGTGTCTCGAATTTTCCCACGCGCGCGGAATTGGCCACACTGGACGTGTTGGTGATTGATAACATCCCTGCCGCCGGCTTCACTTTCGAGCAGCGACACGATGTGCTGCGGTTCGTGAAGGGTGGGGGAAGCCTGCTCGTGCTGGGTGATTGGCACGGCTTGTCCAAGGGAAGCTGGGAAGGCTCCTTCCTGGAGGAAGCATTACCTGTCCGTGTGAAGCAGGCCACCTATCTGCTGCGGCTGCAGGGCGCGCATCAGACGCTCACCGCTACTCCGAAGTACCAGGCGCTGTTGAAGAAGGCGATGCCCGATTTCGGCGTCGGGCCGTCCATCGAATGGACGAGTCACCTGCAGCCGAAAGCCGGCGCCGAAGTGCTGGTGACGGCGGGGGAGCAACCATTTCTCGTCACGGGGAACTGCGGCGCGGGGCGCGTGGCGGTCATCGCCGGTTCGCACTCGGGCACGCCCGCGAATCCCTACTGGCAGTCCGACGCCTGGCCCGTGCTGATGAGCGATGTGTTGAACTGGCTCGCGGAATCCGCGTATCAAACGGCGCAGCCTGGCGCCGAGATGGCCGCCATCCACGCCGAGTTGGATGCCGCCATGGGGCGCAAGCGCTTCCCGCCGCTGGAGGCGGTGGCTCAATCATTGCGCGTCCTCCTCACCGCGCGGAAAGAGGCTGAAGCGCTCTACGTGGCGAGAGTCATGCTCGAATATCCTGACGCGCTGAGTAGCGACGACATCCGTCTGCTGACGCTGCAAGTGGTGCCTTTCATCAGCCCCACCGCCGAATGGGAAGCCCTCGGTCGGCGTTATATGTATGACCCGGAACTCGACGACAAAGATATCCCGGAAGCAACGCCGGATATCCTCCTCGGGAAAGAAGGGGTGCGAGGCGAGGTGCTGCTGGCTGCCATCATCACCGCTATCGCCGTGCCCGACGCCAGCGCTCAGCAGTTCCGCGACTGGGAAGGACTCGACGCGCAGACCCGTCTCTGGTGCATTGGCCTGTGCGGCGACCGCGCGGCGCTGCCGTACCTGGAAAAGGTCAATCGCGACATCATTCGCCAGGAACAGATCTGGGTGAACGCGCCCCCGCATATCCGCCAGGGAATGTATAGCACGCGCCTCATCCGACCCTTCGTCACCTATGCCATGCTGCGCTGCGGCAAGCGCGACGAGCAGACGCGCTATGACTTCTGCCGGGGGGCGATGGAGCTGCCGTATTACGCCTGGCGCCAGCACTGGATTCTCGAGAGCATTGACTGGCGCAACCCCGGAAGCGGCACGAACTCTCCCGGCATGATCAAACGCGCGAGTTGGCAGCTCGATTACGCCGTGGACCTGCTGCCGCAGATTTTCCTGCCGGAAGTGCTGGGAATGGATGAAATAGGCCAGCGCGCGGCGGCGCGCGCCATCGCCGAAGCGGACTGCCAGAAATCGGTGCCGGTGGCGCAGGATTTCCTCGCGAAACTTGACGAGAAAACCTTCGCCGCCTTCACCGGACTGGCGGACGCGAAGCTGGAAGCCCTGCGCGGTTATGTGAAAATGCGGGCGATGAGATGAATACATATTTCCTCGGCATTGACGGCGGAGCCAGTAAAACACGCGGCATACTTATCGAAGCATCCGGCCGTATCCTGGCGCGGGGCGCGACCGGTGGGTCATCCATCATCGGCTTGCCGCACGCGGAGGCGCTGGCGATTCTCTCTGGCCTGGTACAATCGCTGTGCGCGCGAGCGGAGGTGCCGGTGGCGGCGGTCGCCTGCTGCGGGCTGGGCTTAAACGGCATAGACTTCGCCGACGAATTCCCCGGTCAGCACGCGGCGCTGGCGGCGGGGCTGGGCATCGCGCCCGAGCGGCTGGTGCTGGTGAACGACGGCATCGCCGCGTTGTGGGGCGCGTCGCCGGCTCCGGCAGCGGCAATTCTGCAGCACGGCTCTGCTTTCACCGGCGGTTATCGCTCGCGGCATGGCGAGGAGCGGCTTTACGATCACCTGGGGGTGGGGGAGACCTTCGATCTCCGTCGCGGCCTGCAGGTGTTGGTGGCGCGCATGCTGGATGGTCGCGCGGAACCCACACCGCTGCTGGACGCCGCGCTGGCACATTACGGCGTGACTGCGGAGGACTACGCGGAAGCACTCTTCCGTCAACGCATCCCCTGGGCGCGGCTCATCGGTACCGCGCCGCTGATCTTCACCGCCTGGCAGGATGGCGATCCCGCTGCGGAGTGCCTGGTGCAGAACGCCATCGAGGACTACGCGCTCGCTGCGAAAGCGCTCATCGCCCATACCAGCAGCGATGCCGCCGAGATCGCCTTTGGCGGCGGGGTCATCCAGCAGGCCCCCGCGCGGTTCTGGCACTTGCTCGTTGAGCGTATACAGGCGCGCTTCCCACGCGTGACCGTGAAATCTCCCAGCCTTCCCCCCGAGCATGGCTCGGTCATTATGGCGGCGTATGCGGCAGGTACTGACCCTGTTTTACTCTTCCAATCACTCCAGCGATCCGAAAAGGAGCAGGCATGCACGACGGCATAATCCTCGCCATCATCGGTGCCGGCAGTTCCTATACGCCGGAACTGATTCAGGGCTTGATTGACCATGCGCGGCATGATCTGCCGGTGGCGGCCATACAGCTCATTGATCCGGATGCCAGCCGGTTGGAGATCATGGCCGGGCTGAGCGAGCGCATGGTCGCGGAGGCGGGATTGCCCATCCGCGTCTTCCGCGCCACGACATTGGATGCGCTGTCCGTGAATACCGGCTTCATTATCACGCAGATTCGCGTCGGCGGCATGGCCGCGCGCTACGTGGATGAGACGATCCCGCTGAAATACGGCATCATCGGCCAGGAAACCACCGGACCGGGCGGCATGTGCAAGGCGCTGCGGACCATTCCAGCCATGCTGGACATCGCGCGCGCGATTGAACAGCGCTGTCCCAACGCGTTCATCCTCAATTACACCAACCCCAGCGGCGTGATTACCGAAGCGGTATACAAATATTCCGGCGCCCGCATCATCGGACTGTGTTCCGGCATCCCTTCCATTCAGGCGGAACTGGCGACGGCGCTGGCGGATACATATCCAGACCTGCGCACGTATTGTGTGGGATTGAACCACCTCGGTTTCGTGCATCGCTTCATCTCCGCCGGCCGGGATGTGACATCAGGGGCGATTGCGCGTTACTTCGACCGTGAACTGGACGAGGGTCAACAACTGCAGGCGCGCATCGCCCGGTTGGTGGGGGCGGTGCCCATCGGCTACCTGAACTATTACGTCTACCGCAAGCTGTGTGTGGAGAAAGCGTTGGCCGCGCCGCAAACCCGCGCGCGGACCGTGGAGACGATCGAAGCCGACATCTTTACCGAGGCGGCGCGAACGGAAACGGTCGGCAAACCCGCCGCGCTGGCCGCGCGGGG
>JAKIYB010000225.1:0-4452 GCA_022708765.1 Armatimonadota bacterium
GCCCCGTCCAGAACTCCCCCACGGTGATTTTCAATTCGCGTGTCTCGCGATCCAGCGTGACCGCTCCGTCGAGGGCGGCGATGGTAACGGCGAGGGGGACGTAGAGGCGGCCGTGGAGGAAGCCGCGCACGGGCTGGCTCATTTGCGGGGCGACCGGCAGCGGCACTTTCTTCACCGTGCCATCCACTTCGACCGCCATTTCCTTCACCCCGAGGCGATAACGCAGTTTATACGGTCCCGCCGCCAGGGTGGCGGTTTTCGTGGGGGCGTCCCAGTGCGTGGTGACGGGGGTAGAGCGTTTCGCCTTGCGCACGCGGTCGGTGAGAAATTCTTCCAGCGTGGTGAAGGCGATGAGCGCGCTGCCGTCGCGCACCATCGCCTGCGGCAGCCAATCAATCACCGGTGGCTGGCCTTGTCCGCGCAGGGTGACGCCGTCCGGCGCGAACGGGCCGCCGCTGATGCCGCTCACCCATGCCCATCCCGGGTCCGTGGTGCAGTACCGCAGCACATAGGCGCCGGCGGGCGGCGGCGTTTTCCAGGTGGTGGTGAAGCGGAGGTTATCCCGGCGCGTCTCACCCGTCGCTGCCTCGCCGCGCGGCTCTACCCGCGCCAGGATGGTGCCCGGCAGGTTCAGCGCGCAGAGTAGCGTCGTCTCCCCGGACGCTTTCCAGCCACCTTCGCCGAAATGATAGGTGACGAAGTGGGTACCTGTTAAGCTGATGCCGGCCTCCGCGCGGTAAGAGACACGTATCATGCGTTGCTGTCCCGCCGCGAACGCCACTTCCGCTGTCCAAAGGGCCTGGTAGCCGTTCGCGGGTTGCTCATCACTCAGACGGCGCGTGGCAGGTACGCCTTTATCATCCACGCGCAGGACGAAGTCACGGAAGGCGCTGTGCTCGCGGAAAGATTCCGGGTTGAAATCGCCGGTGCCGGATTCCGGGAAGACCAGTGTCACGCGCGTGTCGGCGCCGGCGTTGCGCAGTAGGTATTCGGCGGTGACGCCGTACGAGGCGTGATAGAGATCAAGCGCCACACGCTCGCGGAGCAGGTGCAGGGTTGTGTTGGCGCCGTCGAGGAGGCGCAAGCGCCCGCCTTCACCCGCTGCCACGCTCTCACCGGCGACGGCGGTCACGCACACGCCCAGCAGAATCAGGACCATCCAGCAGACGCGCATCATGCCTCCTACCGATGTGCTACCCGCATTCTACCCGCGGCAAGCCTTTATGATGTGCGGGTTATCGCCGCCGTCGGGGACGATACCGACCGGAAGGAAAGGCGCGCGGCGCGGCGCCATCCGGCGCGGGTGGCTTATCGTCGGCTGATGGGCGCGGCGTTTCCGCGTCGCGTGGCGCGTCATGGCGCGGATGGTGCTGGGCGCGCTCGCCTTCGCTGCTCGTGGGGGGCGCGGCCTGACGCGGGGCTTCTCCTTGCGGGTTCGTGCTTTTCGGACGACGCCGACGATTGCGGCGGGGCGGGGCGGGCGCGTCGGTCTCGCTCGGTGACATCACGGCAACGGGCGCGGGCTCCGCGTCCTGATGCTCATGGCGCTGACAGCCTCCGCAGGCGCCGGTCGCGCATGGCGGCGCCGATTCCGGATAGAGTTCATCCATGGAAAACCAGATCGGGGAATCTTCGCCGGGAATCGTTACTTCGACCTGGCGGGCCAGGGCGTTCACCTTCGTCACCTTGCCGGCGCCGCGCGGGGTGTCAATGCGCGCATTCATTTTCGGCATTCCCACGCGCAGTTCGCTGTAGTGCTCGTGTTCAAACGCCAGACAGCACATCAATCGTCCACAGGCACCGGAGATTTTCTGCGGATTCAGCGCCAACCCTTGCGCCTTCGCCATGTTGATGCCGACCGGGGCGAAACTGGTGAGGAAAGCCGAGCAACACAGCCGGCGGCCACACATGCCGTAACCGTCCAGCAGCTTCGCTTCGTCGCGCACGCCCACCTGGCGGAGTTCGATGCGGGTATGCAGCTCACGCCCGAGTTCGCGCACCAGTTCGCGGAAATCCACCCGACTCTCCGCCTGGAAATTGATGAGCACGTGCGAGCCGTCGAAGGTGTATTGCGCGTCAATGAGGCGCATTGGAAGGCTCAACCGCTCGATGTGACGGCGGCAGGCCTCCAGCGCGTGCGTTTCGCGGTCGCGGTTGGCGGCATCTTTCCGCAGATCCGCGTCGGTAGCGCGGCGCAGCACACGCTTCAGCCCTTGCGGCACCTGCTCGTTCGGGACTTCGTAGGGCGGCTGGCGCACCGTACCGAGCTCGGTGCCGCGCGAGGTTTCGACCAGCACGCGCTCGCCGAGATAGTAAGATTCGTTGCCCGGGTCGAAGCTATAGATTTTCCCCGCGACGCGGAGACTGATTCCAACGATGATAGGCATACTGCTCACTTAACGCCGCCGGCATCCATCACCGGCGACGGGTTATTATATCAGGTATTGCGGCGAGAGGGATAGCAAGCGCCGACTCTCATCGCGCCAGGCGGGGATGCACGAATTTCAATCCCGGCAGACGCTCGGATGCCACAAAACCGCGCCGGGGCCAGTCGGCTCGGTCCACGGTCGCCGTATAGAGTGTACCCACGCGGGCGTGGGATTCATACCTGAATCGCCCGGTGACCGTCAGCGTGAGCAGGTACATCTCGGGGTGCGCGCGGAACGCGCGGTTTATCTCCTCCCGCGCGCGAGCTTCCACCGCACGGAGCGTGGCGGTGTCGGTATCTACTTCCACTCGCAACCAGCCGGCGGTCAGGTGGCCGTTGCCGGCGATGGTGAAGGGGGCGCCCGCGGGCGGTGCAGGCATACTTCCCGCCATGGCGGGTACCATGCCGGTATCCAGAGCGCTGGCCGGCTTGACCGCGATGGCCATGAGCGCGAGCCACACGGCAAGGGCGGCGAAGGCGGGCAGCAGTGGCCGCGCGCGCAGGCCAGGCGTAAGGCGCGCGAGCACCGCGCCACTCTGGCCAATGATCATCCCCAGGAAGGCGCCAGTGAGCACGTCGAAAGGATAATGCGCGCCGACGAAGACAAAGGCAACCGCCTGCAGCGCCGTCAGCAGCAGCGAGGCAACGCCCGCGCGGCGGAAGCGTAGCGCGAGCAGCACGCTGGCGGCAGCGGACAGCGCCACCGGCCAGCAGGGGAAGGCCAGCGTGGTGGATGGCGTGATGAGCATGGTCGTCCAGCGGGCATTTGCCGGGCGCGAGCGCAGTTCGCGGCCAATGATGTGCATTAGCAGCAGTTCCAAGCCGATGAGCGCGGCGCAGAGGGCGGCCGTCGCAAGCAGCGCCCACAGGTAGCGCCGTCGGGCGGCGGCGTCACGCGCCGGATGCCAGAGCGGCAGCAGCGTCGCCAGCAGCACGGCCAGCAATCCGAAGACGGTCAACAATCTGCCGACAGCGTCCAGCAAGGCGAAACGCCCGGCTAGGCCGTTAACGGCATCGAAGATGGCATATTCAATCGTCATACGCTATGAAACGCCGCCAGCGGGAGGGAGAACTCCGCCCGCGGCGAAAGACGGGAATGATGATTCATCCTGATCTGCTCACTATTCTGGTCTGTGCGGACGACCACCATCCGCTCACGGTGGAGGGTGACGCGCTGGTCTGCGCGTATTGCGGCCGGCGTTATCCCATCGTTGACGGCATCCCGGTAATGCTGCCGCACAATGCGGAGGCGCCAACCGCCAACTCGTAACTATTATGTTGCTCTCGATTTCGATTGTCAATTGGAATACACGCGATGACCTGCGGCGCTGCCTTGAATCGCTGCCCGGCGGCGCATCCGAGACATCGCTGGAAGTCTTCGTGGTGGATAATGCCTCGACGGACGGCAGCGCGGAAATGGTGGAGGCGGAGTTTCCCCATGTGCGCCTGCTGCGCAATCCGGAGAATCGCGGTTTTGCGCACGCCAACAACGTCGCGCTGCGCCAGTCTACCGGCGACTATCTGCTACTACTCAACCCCGATACCCTGGTACGCGATGGCGCGCTTGACACGCTGGTGGCAGGCATGGAGGCGCATCCCGAGGCCGGCATCGGCGGCGCGAAACTGCTCAATTCCGACGGCAGCCTGCAGTATTCCTGCCGGCGTTTCCCCACTTTCGCCACCGGGCTTTTTCGCAACAGCGCGCTGGGAAAGCTCTTCCCCGGCAACGCCCGGGTGCGCGATTATCTGATGACGGATTTCGATCATGCGTCGGTTACCGAGGTAGACTGGGTCTCCGGCGCCGCGCTCTGCATCCGCCGTGCCGTGCTGGAGCAAATCGGCCTGCTGGATGAAATCTTCTTCATGTATTGTGAGGACGTGGACTGGTGTTACCGCGTCGGGCAGGCGGGCTGGAAGGTGCTCTATTTTCCGGACGCGGTCATCACTCATATTATCGGGCGGGCGTCAGACCAGGCGGTGGAACGCATGGTGCGCGCGCACCATCACAGCATGGGGCTCTTTTT
>JAKIYB010000225.1:4462-7292 GCA_022708765.1 Armatimonadota bacterium
CCGCCATGCCCGCCGTCCTGCGCTGGGTGCCGAAACTCGGCATCTGGGCGCGCATGCAGATGGTGCTGCGCGAGAAACGCCGTCAGCACCGGGCAACCTGACCGCCGGATTGGACGCGTGAGAGTATGTGGGAACGCCTGGTGAATTCGCTGGCTTCGCTGCGCACGCAGTTGATCATCACCTACGTGCTAGTCACGGCGTTTTCCTTCGGCATCCTCGCTCTGCTCATCATGAAGCCGGTGGAGCGGGTGCTGATGAAGCGCGAGGAGGATAACCTCATCCTGATCGCGCGCACGCTGGGCACCACCATTAATCCGCCGTGGTCAGGCAAAGACCGGCTTGGCGAGGACATATGGGAGAAGGACCAGCTCTGGACGATGCGCCGTTGCCGTGATTACATCGCTCCTTTTACCAAGGTGCGCATCCGCATGCTGGACGCGCGCGGGGACGTCCTCACCGATTCCGACTGGGAATGGCGCCGCTGGAATACCTGGGTGCGGCATCGTGCCTCCGTGCCGAATCTTGCGGGCGAGCGCATTGAGGTGCGGCAGGCGGTGGAGGGATTATACGGCGCGAAACTGCGTCCCGCAGAGGATAAACAGGGTGCGCCCGACAACCTGTATATCGCGCTGCCGGTTTTTAAATCTGATGCCAAGGCAGGCAAAGAACGTCTCGCCTTCATCCTCTACCTCAACAAATCGCTGGCAGGCGTGCGCAAAGACCTGGCACAGTTCCAGCAGTTGCTGAAGGTGTGGATGATTGCCACGCTGCTGGCAACGATCCTCGCCGGCATCCTCTTCTCCAGCCGGCTCTCCTCCGGGCTGCGCGCGGCGACGCAGGTCGCGCGGGCGTTTGCCGCTGGACGCATGGACCGCCGCATGCGCGAAGGCGGGCGCGGTGAAGTCGGAGAACTGGCGGCGGCATTCAATCAGATGGCGGTGGCGCTGCAGCATCAGGAACAACTGCGACGGGCGCTGCTGGCGGACGTGTCGCATGAGCTGCGTACCCCATTAACCGCCATTACCGGCTGCGCGGAGTCGCTGGCGGATGGCGCGCTGCGCGAGGACAAAACGGCGACGGAGCGCTTCCTCGGCATCATTATCCGCGAATCGGAGCGCCTGCGCCGACTGGTGAACGACATCCTCGAGCTATCCAAGCTGCAAGCGGGGGCGCTGCCCATTCCCCGCGCGCCGCTACCCCTCGCACCGCTGCTCGACGACGCGGTAGAGATTGCCCACATGCAAGCGGGTGAGGACGTGACGGTGGCGTATGACGCCGACGGCCTGGAACCGGCGCTGGCCGTGCTGGGCAACGAAGACCGGCTGGCGCAGGCGCTGCGCAACCTGCTGGATAACGCGTTGCACCACGCGCCGCCCGGCAGCATGGTGATGATGCGCGTGGAAATGCAGCCGGAGTGGGTACTCATCCACGTCAGCGATGCCGGCGAAGGCATTCCGCCGGACGAGTTGCCATGGATTTTCGACCGTTTCTATCGCGGCAGCCAGGGGCAGGTACGCGTCGGTACCGGTCTGGGATTGGCTATCGTCCGCGAAATCATGCTCGCGCACGAAGGACGCGTCACTGTAGAGAGTGCGATGGGACAGGGGACGACATTCAGCCTGCACCTTCCGCGGGTGCAGGCTGATGTGCCGAGTGGCGCGAGTGCGTAGCGGTGTTACGCGCCGCCGGTCCGCTGCGCCGTCACCAGCGCATTCGCTTCCGCGCGGGATATCCACACGTCATTCTCCACGAAATACTGCCATCGCAGATAGCCGGGCAGCGACATAAAGCGCGTCTCGGCAGTGAAAGCCTGCAGGCCGCGCACGTTCGGAATCGTCTGTGCGGCGGCCGGCTGCGCCAGACACAGCAGCGCGCCGACGGCGAACAGCGCCAGGAGTATCAGCTTGCTCACGGTAATCCTCCTCCCTTCGCGTGGGGGCATGCGCCCCTGTCATCCTGCCCCATCTTAGCGAGTGCAATCAGGCATCGGTAACAGGGAAATCCGACGAAGGACTGTGATTGTCAGGGGAAGCGGACAACGCGTATGCCGCCCATGCGCATCGTTTTCGCCGCGGGGGTGGCGGGTATATCTCCGATGTCTCCCCCGACGATTCTCACGGTAAAGGATCGTTCGATGTCATCGTTGCGCCTGGCCGCACTTCTCCTCGTCACACTCCTGGTTTGCATCGCGCGCGCGGAACCCGTTGCTTTCGGGGTCTCACCGGCACATGGCCACATCCCCACGGTCGAGGAGATCGAGGACGCCCGCGCGTCGGGGGCGCGTATTGTGAATATCCGCGCGCACTGGCCGACAGTACAGCCGGCGCCCGGGGCGTGGCGCTTCGCCGAGTTGGATGAGGCGGTGCTGGCGGCGGCTTCGAAGGGCATGCGCGTCATCTTAACGCTGGGGCCGACGCCGCGCTGGGCGGTGCGCTATCTGCAGGCGCCCACCGATGAGGAAGTGGCACGGGCGAAACCGGACCCGGACGCGCTGCGCATCTATGCGGCGGCGCTGGCACAACGTTACCAGAAGAACGTGACATATTACCGTCTCTGGGAGGCGCCCACCGCGGCGACGCTGTTAGCGATCCCGCGTGACGTGCATGCGCTGTACCGCGCGGCGACGTCGGGTATCCACGCGGTGAATCCGGCGCTGAAGGTTATCGCTGCCGAGCCGGGTGGCGTCAATCTGGAATGGATTGCCGCCTATCTGGGCGCGGCGAAAGGCGCGGAAGCACCGGATATCCTCGCGCTCACGCCGTCGCGCTTTCCACTGACTACCGAGACATTCTGGTGGCGCTGCAGCGTGCTGCGGGCGCGCATCCTGTCG
>JAKIYB010000226.1 GCA_022708765.1 Armatimonadota bacterium
CATCAACAGAATGATCATTGGTCCGCAAATCCGTTACGGTAGTATATAGTTATATTACCCAGCATCATGTGGACTTAAGCCTGGGATTGCCTGCTACAGGGGACGCTGCACCGGCGTTGCCTTATGTGCAACAACCCACTGACCACGACCGGGCACGGCGATCCACTCCACGTTTTCCCCACGACTTTTCAGCTCTTCAGCAAGCTGATTCGCCACCCGTTGATCTCCCACGACAGCCAATTCCGCACCGCAGTAGCGGCACATTTCCTCGCTACGCGACGACATCTGCACCATATGCCCGCACAGCGGGCAGTTGAAATGATACGGTTCCTCGAAATCCGCCATGCCTGCCTCCCTCCCATTTCCAGTTTTCCCAGCGCGAGGTATCAGAGGAGCGCGAAGTGGCGACATCAGGCCGGCAGGTTATACCCGAGACCTGCTCTACCGAGCGTGCCTGCATCGTGCACGCCGTCGCGTGGATAAAAGATGCCGGGATGCGCGTCGAGGTAGGCAGCGTTAGCGGCAGGGGTGTATTGCGGGGCGTTCAACTCGATGCCGTTGAGCGTGCGCAAGCGCGCGGCCAAGCCCACGGCATGCAGCGCGGCCAGCGCGGGATTCGTCAAATCCTGCAGCGAGTAGGGACGCCCAGTACAATGACTCCAGGCAGCCATGAGCAGGCAGAGGGTGTGGCTTTTGCAGGTTTTCAGCGCGAGACCGCTCCATCCGGCGCGCGCCAGCGCGGCAAGATCATGCAGACCGGTGATGCTCTCATCAGCAAGGATGGGCTTCAGCGCGGCGGCAGGGGCAAGGTCCGCCCATAGGCCGATGGCGCGTGGGACGGGCTGCTCCATGTAACGCAGGGCGGCAAAAGCTTCGGGATGATAGTCACGCAGCACGCAGAGGAAATCCACCAGCACCTCCACCGCCGGGTAGGCTTCATTCGGGTCCACGCTCGCCCAGGGTTCTGCGCCGGTGCCCATGTCGCGGTGCCAATCCCGCACAGCATTCACTACTTCGGCGATCCAGGCAGCGTCCTCGCGTGGGTCATTGCCCCTCACCTTGAGTTTCAGCGCATAGAAGCCGTGTCGGCGCACCCACGCCTCCGCGCATTCCGGCAAGCCGTCGCCCACCGGCGCTTTCACGTCGGCGGGAGTGAGCGGGTCGGCGGCGCTCATCAGCACGCAGCCAGGCACGCGCGGCGCCCAGCGCAGATCGAGCGCGGACTCCAGCGTCACGCCAGCGCCGATGGAGCCGAAGAAGCGCGCGAGATCACCGGGAAGGTATGCCGAACCCAGGAGATCATAACTCGACTGACCATGCAGCCTGCCATACGCGTCATGCAGCGCGGCATCCAACGGCGACGCGCACACGCCCACGGCGAGGGTGGGCATAGCCTCCGGCAGCGGCAGCGCAGCGGCTGTTTCGACGAGAGCCTCATGCAGCGCGCAGCCCAACTCGACTGGATGTCCCCACCCATCCAGTAACTCGGAGATATTCGCGCAGAGCGTTTCAGTGAGACTGCGCATAGCGGCGTCGCGCGCGCCGTGATCCATCACCGCGCTGGGCCAAGACCAGAGATCGGAGAGGTAAATCATGCCTCGTCCGGTCGTCCGGCACCCGGTGGAGTCCTCGACCGTAACGCTGACATCGCTAAGGGTGATCTCGGTAATCGCCCCACGGCTAAGGTGCAACGGCACGCGCAGGCGCTCGGCGGTAAAGGCGGGATGCGCGGCGACAACGCGCATATCAGCAGGCAAGGGCGAGGTACGCCAGGACGGCATATTTAACTCCGCAGTGGGGCAGTAGTGCCGCGCACCACAAGCTCCGTAGGTAACATGACCGCTTCCAGTTCACTTTGCTGCTCGGTGACGTGCCGCGCCAACATTTCCGCCGCCGCGCGGCCAACAGCTTCCAACGGCACACGAACGGTAGTAAGAAGGTTTTGCCCAGCGGCGTCCGGCAGTGGTTCCGCATCGTCGAACCCGACAACGCTGATATCTTTAGGGATGCTCAAGCCCAGCGCGCGCAACGCTTCCCGTGCCAGTGAGGCGTAACCATCATTAGGCAGCAGGATGGCGGTGATGCCAGGATGCGCCGCTCGGGCGCGCCGCAGGGCGTCCGGCATGCGCTCTCCCAGCGGAAGCATATTGTCCATCCGCAGACCGTACAAACCCTCATCCGGGTTGAATCCATAATCACAGTAGGCTTGCCGGCAACCGGCCCGCCGCTGGTCATGCAGGTAGATTGGCCCCATCTCCGGGATTTCCGGCCAGAAATGGAGTATGTGGCGATGCCCCAGTTCCAACAGGTGCGCAGTAGCGGCATAGGCGCCGCTGAAATCATCCGTCAGCACCCGCGAGCAACCCTCGACGGGTATCAGCATCACGATTATTGGGCATCGCCGCCCACGCAGTGTCGGCGTCAGCCGCGCGAGGGGCACATTCTGCTGACAGGTATCCCAGCCAATGGTAATGAAGCCATCCACGTCACCGCGGGTGTAAATAGGCAGCGGTTGTGTCATCGTGGGATCGGCGGTCAGCAAGGCAAACCCCCGCGAAGTCGCCGTCTCCAGCACGCCGCGAAAAAGACTGAGGAAGTAGTTGGCCCGCGCGAAGTCCCCCGGCATAAACGTGGCGAAGATGTGGTTGATGACATGGATGCCATGTTTGCGCAGTGCCAGCCGACGCGCGGCGTGGTGACAGGCTGGATCGTAGCCCAATTCGGCGGCGGTCTCGCGGATGCGGCCGGCGGTTTCCGGGCGAACGCGCGCGTCGTCACGCAATGCCCGCGAGACAGTAATCAGGCTGACCCCACAGCGGTCGGCGATATCCTGCATCGTTGCCGCGCGTTCAGGAGTGGTGGTTTGTGCGTTTCGCTCATCCATTTCCTGCATCGTACGCAACTCTCCCTGCCCTGTCAAGCGGCATAAGGGGAGGCAGGCGCGAGAGCCATCGGCTGCACCTATTGCCAGCGCTATCATTTTCACCTGAGTTTCCTGTTGAATTCGGGAGGAACCCCACCTGTCGCAACGAAAAAGAGAGTAACTACATGCCACGAACCGGCAGTCAAGGAGTCCAGTAATATGTCCGCTCCCCTCCTTCCCCGTGTGCAGGTCACATCGCGACACGGACGACCGGTGCTGTTGCATAACGATACCCCCTGGTTTTACACATCATACTTCATTCGACACGTCGTCGAACGTGACGCTGATGGACGGTTGCACCCGATGCGGGATCGCGAGGAGTATGTGCGCCAACTCGCGGCATTGTGCCAACCATTCGGCGAGCGGGGCATTCACGGCTACGAGGTGCCAGTCAATCCCGGCTGGCGAGGGCCGGATGATTGGAATCCCGCACAGCCGCTGGCCGAGTTAGGTGAGCCGATTGATGATCAACTGCGCGCGGTGACGCAGGGCGATCCAGATGCTCGCATCATGCTGAATATGGTGATGCACCCACCCGCGGCGTGGAAAGAGGCTTACCCCGATGAGTACGAACTCTCGGACGAAGGCGACCGCTTCAACGTCTCCATCGGCTCTGACCGGTATGTCGAGGAGCTGCTGGCGCATGTTCCCGAGACGATTCACTACGTGATGCGCAGCCCATATGCCGGCAACGTAACCGGCCTCTTCTTCTCCTGTTACCACGAAGGCTTTACCTGGACAAGTTTGGTTAATAAGGTCGGCGATTTCAGCGCGGCCATGACGCAAGCCTTCCGCGACTGGCTGCGGGCGCGTTACCCTGATGAGACGGCGCTGCGCGCGGCATGGCGGGATGATGATATCACCTTCGACACCGCTGCCGTTCCCACGCGCGAGGAGCAGCTTTACAGCGATCTGGGATGGTTTCGCGACCCGACCGGCCCGCGCAAGGGCTTCGATTACATGGCCTGCCGCACAGACCGCTATGTGGACCTTCACTACCGCATCGCGCGAACGCTGAAAGCAGCCTGCGATGAGCGCCTGCCGGTGTTCTGCTTCGGCGCTTACCTGCAGGTGCTGGGCTGGCCGGGACATTACTGGTTCACCGAGCCGGGACTGGAACCGGTCGAGTTCAACCCTCACGCATTGAGCATGCAGACGGGCTGGCGGCGCATTCTCGATTGCCCGGACATTGACGGGTGGGAATCGCCCTTCGATTACCTGTATCGCCAGATGGGCGGCGTGTGCCTGGCCGAGGGGATGGACGAAAGCGCCCGCCTGCGCGGAAAGCTCTTCATTGTCAACGAAGACACCCGCACTTTCCTCTCTGATCCGGCAGATGTCTACGGACGCGTAGAAACCCGCGAGGAGACGACAGCGGTCCACCGGCGCAACTTCAGCATGATTGCGACGCAGTGGAGCGGCTGCAACTGGATGGAGCAGATTCGCAACTGGCTGCAGGATGATGCGCTGCTGGCGCAGATTGACGAATACGACCGCCTGCTGCAGTGCGCGCGCGAGTGGCCGGAAACACCGCTGACGCCCATCGGGGTCTTCATTGATGAACAATCCATCCCCTATGAGAAACCGCTCATTGACCTGGACTGGGGACTTGTCTACAAGCAGCGGCTCTTCGGGCTGTCGCACTGTGGCGTACCCTTCCGCATCCATCTGCTGGACGACCTGGCGCTGGATAACATGCCCGATTACCGCTGCAACATCTTCCTGAACACTTTTTACATGGATACCGAACGCGAGGCGCTCCTACGCAAGCGGGTGTTGCGAGATGGCAAGACGGCGGTTTGGATGGTCGCGCCCGGCTTCTGCCACGCGACGGATGGACTGTCGCTGGAAAGCATGCGGCGGCTGACCGGCATCCGTTTCGCCAAGGATGATGTGCCGTGGGAGCAATGGGTGACGATCAGTAACTTCACCCACCCCATTACGCGCGGGCTACCGCACGATTGCACCTACGGCTCCAGCGCGCGCATCGGGCCGGCATTCTATGTAAACGACCCGGAGGCGGTGGTGCTGGGGCGGCGGCTGCATATGCAGGGACGGCATGAGCCGGCACTGGTGGTGAAGGAGATGGGCGGCTATCGTTCCATCTACTCCGCTGCCCCGCTGCTGCCCGCCGACCTGCTGCGCGGCATCGCTCGTGATGCCGGCTGCCACGTATATGCTGAAGAGAACGACATCATCGTCGCCGGACGCGGGCTCGTTACCTGCCACACGGCCGTCCCCGGGCCGCGAACCATCCGCCTGCCGGATGTCGCGACCGTGCACGACCTGTTCACCGGCACGTGCCTGGGAGAGAACGTCAGCGAGGTAATGCTGCCGTTTGACGAACCGGGAACGGCCGTGCTGACCATGCTGCCGCCAGAGTTGTGGCGACAATAGCTTATCTGATACAAAGGATACTCCGATGAAAACTGGTCTCGGTCATGAAGTTGCTGTCGGCCTGCTCGCGGGTCCGGCGGAATTGCAGCGGCTGCGCGAGATGCGGCAGCAGGGACTGCTGGCGCGGTTATGGCGGCGATTTGAGCAGCACCTGGAAGATGAGACTGCCACACGCTCGATTCCCGACCTGGCGCTGGCAGCGGCGGTCACGGGGCGGCTGGACTTCGCAAAGGCGGCGATTACGCAGGCGCTGAAGATCGCCCACCAGCCGCACTGGGTGGATTGGGAGGCCGGCTGCATCGGACTCGCCGGAATGCATAATGCGCACAATCTGGCGTTGGTAACGGACTGGCTCTGGCCGCTGCTGAATCGCGATCAGCGGGAGGCGCTGCTGGGCGCGGTCATCGCGAAAGCGCAGGAGAACCTGAGCCGCGCGCCGGCAGGCGTGCGCGACGAGGACGGCAAAGGGCAGCTCCTCTTCGTGCGGCGCATGGACAAAGATGATCCCTTCTGCCTGCACCCCCACCCGGCTAGCGTGAATAACTGGGATTTGTGGTTCGCCTCCGGCATCTACATGATTGCGGCATTGACCGAGCGCGCGTGGCTGAACCCCGACTCTACCTGGCCAAAGCTGAAGTGGGGCCACTATTACGATGTCGGATATGCGCTCGACGCGGCGCGTATCGCCCGCTGGAAGGCGATTGCCACCGAGCGCATCACCACCGCGCTGGCATCCCAGCTCGGACCGGACGGCGACTACGCGGAAGGCCCCAGCTACGCGAACTACTCCGGGCAAGCAATGATAACCGCGCTGATGGTGCTGGAGCGCGTAGATGGCCTGAATCTTTGGACGCCGGGCATGCTGGCACTGCCTTACTGGCTGTGCAATCAATATATTGCCGACATTCCATTCGGGGTGGCGAATTTCAATGACGCGCGCATCCAGACCACGCTGGCGTCGCAACTGCTGGCGCATGTTGCGACTCGCGGCGGCGACCCGCGTATCCAGGGGTATACCGAAGAGACGCTCGAGCAAGATGATTCGGTGCCAGGCTACCTGCTGCTGCTTGGTTATAACCCGACCTTACCGGCGGAGCCGATGACCCGCGAACCGGCCACGCTGTATCAGCATACCGGCCAGGTGGTGTGGCGCACCTCGGAAGAGCGCGACGGGATCTTCTTCTCGGTGAAATCCGGCGCGCACGGCGGCGCCCACCAGCACCGCGACCGCTGCAGCTTCTTCCTGTCGGCGTATGGCGAGTATCTCATCGTGGATACCGGCGACAGCCGGTATGCCGACCCACCGTCCAACCCGCGTTTTGACGATACCCGCGCGCATAACTGCGTGCTCGTTAACGGCTGCGGACAGGTGGGCGACAACGCCAACCCGGTGACCGGGCGCATTCTGGAGCACCGACATACGGACAACTGCTCTACCGCGCTGGCGGATGCCACCGACTGCTATGAGAGCGTAGAATACATGCGACGGCGCGTAGTCTTCCTGCGCCCTGACCTTTTCGTCATCGCCGACCGCGTGCAGGGACCGTGCGAGACGCTGACATGGCTGCTGCAGGGTTATAATGGCGACAACCAGGCGACGTGGGAACTCGGCAATCGCTGCGCGCTCCTCTCCCGCCCGGGCGCGAAGGTCTATGTCTACTTCCTTGAAGAAACTACGCGCCAGTTCGTGGCGCTGGGCACCATGGACAACGCGCAGGCGGCCATCATGCGACTGGAAACGGACGTGCCCGGCCCGGCGGTTACTACCGTGCTCATCCCCGCGCGGGCGGATGAAGCGCCGCCGGCGTGCGAGTGGGAGGACGCGGGGATGACCATCCGCTTCCGTGGGCAAACCCATACAATCCACCGCAATGAAGACGCGGT
>JAKIYB010000227.1 GCA_022708765.1 Armatimonadota bacterium
CACCGCCACGATGGGCGCGCATTCGGTGATGCCGTAGCCCTCGATAAGCGTCGCGCCGGGACAGCGTTCATTCAGCAGTTCGTAGACGCGCGTCGGACATTCCTCCGCGCCGGCTACCGCCAGCCGTAGCGAGGCAAGCTGCTCCGCCGTCGCCCCGCGCAGGATGCCGTTGAGGAAGGTCGGCGTACCGAGCAGCAGCGTGGCGCGGTAGGCGGCCAGGATTTTCGCCAGCACGCTTCCCTCCGTCGGGTTCGGGTGATAGACGGCGCGCAGGCCGGTGCAGAGCGGCGCCGCCATGTTGCCGGTGAGCCCGAAGGAGTGGAACGGTGGCAGCATCGCCAGCATGCGGTCGCTGCGCCGCAGTTTCGTCATCGGCAGCACGTCGCGCAGGTCGGCCAGGATATTGGCGTGCGACAGCGGCACCGCTTTCGGCAGGCTCTCCGAGCCGCTGGTGAAGAGCACCGCCGCCGTCGGCGCGATGGTCGCGGTGGTCAGCGCCCCCCAGTTGAGAAAGCTGTTGACGAGCGCGCGTAGCTTCTGGCCTTTCGTCAGCGCCGCCCCCAGTTCTTCCAGATAGACGAAACGCTCCTGAATGCCGGTCAGGTCCAGCCCGGCCTTCTCCAGCCGCGCCACCAGCGGCTTCACGGTGAGGATGCGCTGCGTGCCGGTGAGTTCCAGCGCGTGCAGCAGGTTGCGGCGGCCCACCGTCCAGTTCAACAGCACGGGGGTGCGGCCGGCGAAGAGCGTCACCAGGTAGGCGAGACAGGCGGCGACGGAGGCGGGCAGCATAATGCCCAGATGGTCGCCGGGCAGCGCCTTCACCGACGGCAGCAGCGCCAGAATGCCCATCACCAGGTCGCGATAGGTCTTCGCGCCGCTGGTCTGGTCAGCCACCACTACGCGGTTCGGTTCACGGCGGGCCATCGCCAGGAAGCAGTCGGCCAGCGTTTCGCCGTGCGGCAGCGCCACGGTGTCATCGCTGTCGGCCGCGAACCACGCCTCCGGCACCGGCTTCAGTGTCACGCGCGCTTCCGCCACCGCCTCGCCGAAGGCCGCCAGCAGCACGTCCGCCACCGTCTGCAGCGAGTCGGAATTCCCCTGCGGAAAGCCGAATTCCGCTTCCAGCCACGCCAGCAGTTCCGCCCGCGCCAGGCTATCCATGCCCAGCTCGTTCGCCAGCCGGTCCTCGTAATGAATCGTCGTCGCGCCGGTCATCTCGCGCAGGCGAGCGAGCACGATCTCCCGCGTCCCCGCCGGCACATCCTCCACCTTGCCGGGCATGCCGCCCCACGCCGGATCGGGCAGCTCGCGGCGCTTGTCTCCGCTCCAGATCGAGTACGGCACATGCGTCGCCGGCGGCGCGTCTTCATTATAAAAGCGTTCCAGGTAGGCGTTAATCGCCGCGCGGTCGCCATCGCGGGGGAAGTCCGCCGGCTCTTCGAAATACAGATCAACGTGGCGGCGCGGGGTGAAGAAAAGCAGGTTGCCGAGGATCTGCCCGATGCCGCGCAGCAGAATCGTCCCCACGTCCGCTTCCTTGCCGTGAATCAGGCTGAAACTGCTGCCCCACAGCCCGCGGGTGCGCACCAGCACCACCCGCGCCTCCGGCAGCGCGCGCAGGATCGTCTCCACCGCGCTGTTGCCGCCCACCACCTCCAGATGCCCGCGCAGCAGCCCGCCGGCGGGGTAGAGGATGATGTTGTCGCCCTCGCGCAGCGCCGTGATGCTCTGCTGCACCGTCGCCTCGATGCGCGCCATCGCCGACTGCCCGTACTTCGCGATGGTAGGGATAGTCAGCGCCCGCACGCGGCTCACCAGCCAGCGGATGCCCGGCAGGTCCACCGCGTCCTGGTCGGCAAAGGGCCGCGCCTGAAAATCCTTCAGCAGCGTGGCGGTGAGGATGATCGGGTCAATCAGCGCCGGGTGGGTGGGCAGAAAAAGAATCCCCCGCGTCCCCGTCCCGCGAATCTCCCGCAGCCCGCGCGCGACAATGCGATACCGCAGCCACAACAGCGACAACACGACGATGCGAAGCAGTTGATTGAGCATTCCACCTCTCATTCCCTGACAGGGTATCCCGCGCAAACTGTACGGGGTGGGAGGAAGTTCCGTCAAGTACCAGGGGTTATCCATCGCGCTGCCATTCGCCCCGCCCCGAAGGGGTCACAGCCGTTAGCCACGGGTGAAGCGCAAGCGGAACCCGTGGAGCCGTGCAGAAATAACGCGAGAGCCCCAACGGGGCGACAGCAAAAGCGCCCTTCCCCGCTCGGCTTCCGATCCACCATGGTGAAAACCCAACCACACACAACCACCCCCGCTCCCGTCCCACCTCCCCCATCAAGGCAATCTAAATCCCGCAAATCAAGGTTCATACAAACACCCGCTAGCACATCTGTCCAAAATAGGAAGCCTGCCGTTCGTTCCCTGTGCCGTTTCCCTCTCCCAGCCAGGATGGCGGCCGGGGGAGGGGTGAGCGCCGGCAGGGACGCGCTGACGGCAGGATGCCCCCCCCCATCCCACCAATTGAACGGGAATCAACGCATATTTTGGACAGATATGACCCGCTGGGCTAGCATACGTATTCATGCTATGCTGCTCCCTGTACCGTGACAACAACACAGCGCCTGCTCACGCGAATACGACTGTTTCAGGGGTCTTACCATACTTTTTGCGAAAAAACAATCTTTTATTTTCGCTGCAACCCGGCCATAGCTCTCCACCCAAGCCCCCTTCCAGGGGGCGTCGCTCGGGGCCGCCCACCTGCAACCTGCAACTTAGATCCTGCAACCTGTATCACCCCGCCCTTGTGAACCCACCGCTTCCGGCGTATGCTTAGGACCATGGACATGCCGCACGAGCGCCGGGGATTGCTGGCGGTCAATCTGGGATTGGTGACGAATATCTTCCTCGCCGTCGGGAAGACGGCGGCAGGGGTGCTGGGCGGCAGTGCGGCGCTGCTCGCTGACGGCATCAACTCGGTGTCGGATGTGACCTATTACATCCTGGTGAGCATCTTCGTGCGGCTGGCGCACAAGCCGCCGGATGAGGAGCACCCCTACGGGCACCGGCAGTTGGAAAGCATCGCCGCGCTCACCGTGGGCGCCTTCGTCATCACCACCGCCATCGCCCTCTTCTGGGATACCGCCGGCGATACCTACCTGCTGCTCACCGGGCGCGGCGCGGCGCGGCCCGCCGCGCTGTATACCCTCTGGGTGGCGCTGGCCACCGTGCTGGTGAAGATCGGGCTCACCGCCTTCACGCTGCGCATCGGCCGGCAGACGAAGAATGCCGCGGTGGTGGCGCTGGCCCACGACCACCGTAACGACGTCTTCTCCGCGCTGGCGGTCACGGTGGGCATCACGCTGGGACGCTTCGGCTACGCCTGGGTAGATCCGCTGGCCGGCGCCATCGTCGCGCTGGTCATCTTCCGCACCGGGCTGGCTATCCTGCATGAGGCGGTGAGCGACCTGATGGATGCCGTGCCCGGCGATGTGCTGAAACAGCAGATTCTCGACACCGTGCGCCCCCTCCCCGGCGTGCGTCAGGTCGAGGAGATTCACGCCCACCGTTTCGGCCCCTTCCTGGTGGTGAACGTCACCGTGGGCATAGACGGCGGCCTCACCGTCTCGCAGGGCGACGCCATCGCCGAAGAAATCGAAGCCGCGCTGCTGCGCGAGGTGGAATACCTGCGGCGGGTGCACGTGCACTACCACCCGGCGACGGACGCGAATCCAGCGTTGTAGTCGGCAGAATTCCCAATGCCATTCAAATTAAGCCTACTCCGTGATGCGACCAAGCCGCATCATGCCGTGAGATTTCCTTTTCAATCTCCCCTCCCCACGAAGGGGAGGGATATGGGGATGGCGCGTTATGGACGAGAGTTCTTCTTTGCTTTGAACAGCATTCGGCAGGATACCCTCATCACCTTGGCGAACCTATTCGGTAGTCACATTTCCATTCGCAACCGACAAAGGAGACTCCCCATGTTACGTGTCACCTCGCTGCTGCTGCTGGCCTTCCTGGCGCTGGCGGTTTTCGCCGGAACGGCCACCGTCACCGTCGCCGGGAAAACCGTCACCATCCCCACCATCGAACAGAACGGCAAATCGCTGGTGGATATCGTGGCGCTGATGAAGCTGCTGGGCGGCAAGGTGACCGTCAAGCCGTCACCCACGCCGCCCGCCGCCGCGCCCGGCACCGGGCAATTGCCCGGCGAGAACGGACAGCTCGGTATCGTCTATAGTATGGTGAAAAGCAATCCGCTCTTCTTCAGCTTGAAGAGCGCGGAATTCACCGTCGCGCCAGTTAAGGTCGGTGAGGTGATGTATACCGCCAAAGCGGGCGAGAAACTGCTGGTAATTCGCTTTACCGTGCAGAACCCTCATAAGACAATGGAGCAATTCGTGCGCTGGGACTCATTAAAGATGACGGTAGTGGACGCGATGAACATTAACCGTGAGTCAACAAACTGGGGTGATGTGCTCACCCAGAATGGTGTGGCCGTTTCGCTGAAACCCGCGCAGAAGATTGAGGCCTATACCGCCTTCATCGTGCCGGCGAAAGGCGTGGTGCCCAAACTGATGGTGATGCCGCCAACCGAGAATGACGGCGGCGTGCTCCGCTACGACCTGCGCGGCAAGGTGACCGGCTTGAAGGAGCCATTCGCCGACCCCGCCGACCCCGCCGGCGCCACCGCGCGAGAAACCGTGCCGATGAAGCTGAACACGGCCTGCCCGCTGGACACGCTGAACCTGACGGTCGAGAAGTTTGCCTATTCCACCGAAGTGCCGACGGATGCGGACGAACTGGAAGAGGGCGCGCGGTACGCGGTCTTTACCGTATTGCTTAAAAACATTACCCCGGATGACCTATATGTGCGCTGGGACAGCCTCATGCCCATGCTCACCTCCACCGATGGCGAAGAACTGCACTACCAGCAAATGACCTTCGCCACGAGCGCCCGAGCCTTCGCGCAGACCATCAAGCCTGGCGCCGAAGCGCGCGTGCGCCTGTTCATTCTGGTGCCGGCGGAGGTGACGCCAAAGACACTGACCATCCGCGAAACGGAAGAAAGCCGCGCGTATGAGTTCGAAGTAAAGTAACCCACCAAACACCAGGGGCGGACCGCACGGTCCGCCCCGAACCTGTTCCCGTTCCCCAGCTCCTTAATCCAGGAAGTCGCGCAGCAACTGCCGCTTCTTGTTCGCGCGCAGCTTCTTCAGCGCCTTCGCCTCGATCTGGCGGATGCGTTCGCGGGTCACCTCGAAGATGTGCCCCACTTCCTCGAGCGTGCGGGCGTAGCCGTCATCTAACCCGAAGCGCAGCTTCAGCACGTCGCGCTCGCGCGGAGTGAGGGTGTTGAGCACCGCTTCAAGCTGTTCGCGCAGCACCAGGATGGTGGCGGCGTCGGCCGGCGACACGGCGTCCTGGTCCTCGATGAAGTCGCCCAGATGACTGTTGTCCTCTTCACCGATGGGCGTCTCTAATGACAGCGGCTCGGGAGCGATTTTGAAGATCTCGCCCATGCGATGCACGGCTTTCGCCTTCTCCTCGGTGGTGGCGAAGGGCCCTTCCATCTCCTCGGCGATCTCTTCCAGACTCGGTTCGCGTCCCAACTCCTGCACGAGTTGACGCTGCACCTTGATGAGCTTGTTGATCGTCTCCACCATGTGCACCGGGATGCGGATGGTGCGCCCCTGATCGGCGATGGCGCGGGTGATGGCCTGGCGAATCCACCACGTCGCATAGGTGGAGAACTTGAATTTCTTGCGGTAGTCGAACTTCTCCACCGCGCGAATGAGGCCGATGTTGCCTTCCTGGATGAGATCGAGGAAGGACATGCCGCGCCCGCTGTATTTCTTCGCGATGCTGACCACCAGGCGCAGGTTCGCCTCGGTGAGCTTTTTCTTCGCCGCCTCGCCGCGGGTGATGACGCGCTGAATCCAGGCGATGGTCGTTGCGACGGTTTCCTCGTCTTCCTGAAAACCGCCCTCCTCACGCACCACGTTCGCCGGCACTGGACGCATCCCGGCCGCGCGCTTCTCCTGATAAACGCGGCCAACGCGCAGCGCGAAGATGGTCTCTTCTTCGCTCTTTTCCAGAATGACGCGTACGTCATAGCGCGAGCGAAGCTGCTCCGCTTCTTCCTCGGGCAGTTCTTCCTCTTCGCCCCGGCTCTCCGAGCGGAATTCCTCCCAGACCTTGCGCAGGAAGAGCTGATCGCACATGCTCGCTTCGGTGAGTTGCTCCAGCAAGCCCTGGTACATCTTCTCGCGCGCCTCGTATTCCTTCTTCGCGCGCGCCAACTGCTCCGGGGTCATGTTATCGCGCGCCAGCGAGACACTGCGGGTGGCGGCGTCGTTCATGCGCATCGTCAGGTAGTTGCTGTAATATTCCAGCATCTCCGCTACCGACATCCGTGACGGGTCGCGCTCCAGGGGCAGGCGCTTGATGGCGTCGTCCATCACTTCCATCACCTCGCGCAGAGCGCGGTCGCCGGAGCGCTCTACCGCGCTCTCGATCTGGTCCACGCCAGGCTCGAAGCCGAGGATTTCCGTGCAGTAATTCCATACGTTCTGCAGCTTGCGCATCAGGTTGTACTTCTCAAGCTGCTTGGCGTATTCGATCTCTTCCTTCGGCGTGAGTAGCGGCACGCGGCCGATCTCGCGCAGGTACATGCGCACCGAATCATCGGGCGGAATACCCTCCGTCGAGGTCAACTCTTCGTCCGGCAGTTCCAGGGTGCTGGGCGAGGGCGCCGCCGGCTGCGCCGGCTCGGTCGCTTCCGGCACCTTCTCGACCACCTGAATCCCTTCGCCGGTCACCGCTTCCAGGATTTCGTCAATAGAGTCGGCGTCAAGATCCTCGCCCGCGAGCAGATCGTTGATCTCCTCGTAGGTGAGTACCCCGCCGCCGGCCCGGCCGCGTTCAATCAGCTTCTCGACTTCCTGGCTATGGCTCGCGTGCATATGATCAGTCAATTTCACTCACCCCTTGAGGGGGCTTTTCCGGCCCGACCTCAGCATCTTGTGCCCATCTCACCATGATTTGTATCAGTGCGTTGGGGCGGATGTCGGCACCACGTTCGAAGACGCTGGAGCGCCTCTCTAATATACGCGGTACCCCCGCAATTATTGTGAGATTCGGGCTCGACGGGACAATCTCCTTCCTAACGCGGCAAACATGATGTAGGAAAATGTTGCC
>JAKIYB010000228.1 GCA_022708765.1 Armatimonadota bacterium
CCTGACGGCCAGCCGCTGATCCTTCAACCCGGTGGACGGCCTGGTACTTTTCTGGTGACCGTACCCCATGCGCTGGCGACGGGGGAGACCATCACGGTGTCGCTACGGGCGCGGGTTGATCCTGTGCGGCTACTGAATAAGTTCTGCGTGCTTTACCGTCCGACTCCACAGGCCTTGCCCCCCACCTGGACCGAGGCCAATGCGGATCAACTTCTCGCGGCATGCACCATGCACGTGTTAGGCGGCGCTCTGCACCACCTGCGCGCCTACGTGCCATCACAGGCGATGAGTCGAGAGACCGTCGAGATACTGGTGCGCCCGGAAGACGCGCACAGCAACCTTTGTCCCGCGTATCTCTCCGAACTTGCCGTGACACTGAACGGCACACCGCTGCCGGCGGAGGCCGTGCCGGTGCCGGATTCCACCTGCGTGCGGCTGCGGGTGACGCTGTTCACGCCCGGTACACATCGGCTGACAGTGCGCGAGGCGCGGAGCGGGCTGGAAACCACCACCAACCCTATTGTCGTCCGTGAGACACCGCTGGACCTGCAGGTATACTGGGGGATGATTCACGGGCACAGCGAGATGTCGGACGGCTGCGGCGACCTGGAGTATTATTTCCGGCAGATACGCGACGAAGCCGCGCTGGATTTCGCCGCGCCAGGCGACCACGACCACCTGTATGAAACATCGGATGCATTCTGGACTCACACCCGCGATACCGTGAAGCAGTGGCATGCGCCGGGCACATTCGTCACCTTCCTGGGGTATGAATTTGCCAAGTGGCGACGGCTGGGCGAGGGTGACCGCAACGTCTACTACCTGCATGATGATCGCCCGATGTACCGTTCGGACGAGGGGCATTACCCGATGCCGTCCGACCTGTTTCGCGCGCTGGCGGAAGAAACCGCGCTCATCATTCCCCACCATACCGGACACGACCCCAGCCATTGCGACTGGGTGGACCATGATCCGGTGCGCGAGCGCCTGGTGGAGATCTACCAGTGTCGCGGCAGCTACGAGTGCGCGGAGGAAGACGGCAACACGGTGCCCGATCGGCGCAGCACGCCCAACCCGGTGGGATACGTGCAGCGCGCGCTGGCGCTGGGCTGGCGGGTGGGCTTCACTGCCGGCGGCGATGATCATCAAGGGCACGCCGGCACCGACTTCCCATTGGGCGACGGCGCGGCAGCGTATCAAGCGGGGTTGTTTTGCGTGCTGGCAACCGCCCGCACGCGCGAGGCGATCTGGGAGGCGCTGTGGGAGCGGCGCACGGTGGCCACCACCGGCCCACGCATCCTGCTCGCGTATACACTTAACGGCCATCTGCTCGGTACCGAACTCAGCGCGGCGGCGGAGCCGTCGCTGGCAACGCGGCGCACGCTGGCCATCACCTACGCCGGCACCGCACCGGTGGAACGGGTAGAGATTCTACGCAACAACATGGTCATCTACAGCGTGTCCGGCGCAGGCCGTGACGGCACGGTGGCCTGGGAGGACACCGCCGCGCTAGACACGGTGCTGCTGCCGCCGGCGCCCCATGCGCCCGAACCGTTCTGCTGCTACTACGTGCGGCTGCGCCAGCAGGATGGCGCGGTGGCGTGGGCCAGTCCGGTGTGGATTACGCCGTAAACACCGCGAAAAACGAAAAATCGTCCGCATGGTCTTGCGTCTCTCGCAAGGCTCTGCTATAATGCCCCGCTGTAGCCTGTGTTTTTTGCACACGGAGGAATTCGACGGTGCCCAATACCAAATCGGCCAAGAAAGACTTGAAGATCAGCGAGCGCAACCGCGCGCGCAATCAGTCGGTGAAATCCCGGCTGAAGACGCTCCGCACGAAGGCGCATGCCGCCATCACCGCGGACGCCGGCGCGTCGGAAGACGCGGTGAAGGCCGCCCTGAAGGCATTCGACAGCGCGGCCACTAAGGGCGTCATCCACAAGAACCAGGCCGCTCGCCGCAAGAGCCGCCTGATGAAGCGCCTCAACGCCGCGCAGTCAGCCGGCTAGACTCTTCGGCATATCAGCAACAATACCAGGGTGTCTCCGTTCGCCGGGGGCACCCTCTTGTTGCAGATACACCCCGACGGGGTGTTTTCACTCCCGTCGTTTACTTCGCCCGCACGTACGATCCCCACTCCCAGTCCCACACGCATCATGAGAAGATTATCGCCCTCTTCGAGCACGAGCACGAATGGAACGATGATGCTATCGTGACGCATATGCCCCCACTCTCCCACGATTGCATCGGGGCCAGCCCAATCCTGGGCGAGGGGAAGCGAAAGACTGTATTGTTTACTTCACCAGCGCTTGCCACCAGTCAGCGAAGGTATTTTTCAGGAAGTCGAGGCGGCCGATGAGCAGGGTGATGCGGCCCATCACCGTGGTGCCGAAGATGGCGCCCAATGCGATCATGATGAAGTAGCGGCCAGCGTTGGCGGGCTGGCGAATCCACTTCGTGCGATGCTCCACCGAGAAGAAGAAATAGGCCATGGTACAGAGCAGCACCACAATGAAGATCAGCGCGAAGGGATGGAACCACACCGGGCCGATTTGGATGTTGTTCATCTGCTGGTGGATGTGCTCCGCCGCCTGTCCCTGCATCAGGTCGTAGCCAGTCACCGGGGGCTTGAAGGAGGTGCGAAGTTGTGGCGCCACCACGCTGACGAAGCCCTGGAAGGCGAAGCCGGCGCTCCATCCCATCATCACGCCGATGAGGAAGCGATTCATCCAGGAAAGCTTCGGGAAGTAGACGGTGTAGAACATCAGTGCCAGCAGCAGCGCGAAGATCAGCCACCACTGCCCGTGCGGTTCGCCCGCTTGCGCCGCGGCATTCGGCATCATTGCCAGATACCAGTTCGGCTCCAGGTAGTTAAACCAGATAAAGAGCACGCCGAAACCGGTCGCCAGCCCCACCAGGATATGCTCCAGGAAGCGGAAGACCGGATTTTCTTTATAGAGCACGCTGAAGATGCCCAGCGTCATCAGTACGCCCAGCAGTGGCACCCACTGCGCTTTCGCGCCTTCGTTGTAGTGCATCAGGATGCCGATGCCGATGAGCAGCGCCATTGCCCCGAGCAGGATGACGGGCCAGAAACGTGCTTCATTCTCAAGCGCGGCGCCCGGAACCGGGTCGCGCGGTTCTTGCTCAGTCATGCGAAGCCTCCTTCGCGGGGTGACGGCGGCGGCGGGAGAGGAAATACCCCACGTTGCCGAGTACGATAAACGCGATGATGATGATATGCGCCACGCCCTGCGTGAACATCAGCCGGCGGGCTGAGTTCTTCATCAGCGGCATGGTCGAGGGGTCATACGGTGTTTTCTTTTCACCGCCGCGCAGCGCTTGCGCCTCCAATTCGTCCACCAGCTTTTCGTAGTCCGCCGCTCCTTTCATGCCGGGGAGCATGCCCACGAGCTGGCCGGAATCAAGGAAAGGAATCGCCTCCGCTACCATGACCCCGGTACAGGTGTAGCCGAGTTTGATGCGGTATTTTCCCTGCACGAAGGTGATCCAGGAGAGGATGCTGGCGGTCGAGGTATCCTCGATCACCAGCGAGATATCCCTGATCGTTCGTATGCCATCCATAATCTCATATCCGGTAATCGGTTCACCGCGCAGACCATCCTTCGGCACATTGCCGGGGATGTTGTTCACGAAGGCGGTGAAGAAGGCCAGCGTGCCGGGCTTGTAGCCGAAGCTGATCCAGTCTTTTCCGTATTCGTATCCATACTCCTCGGCCAGCGTGCCGGCGATATCCGCACCGAACTGCGCCCCCTGCGGTTCGGCGATAGCGATGATGGCGAAGCGCTTGCCGCGGAGCATCAGGTGACGCAGCAGCGCGCGAAGCTGATTGCCGTTTTCCGGCATGGTGCTGGCGGAGAAGGTGCAGCCGACGAGGATGAGCTGCTGATCTTTCTCGGCAGCCGGGGCGGCTTCCACCGCGTCATACAGGTTTTGCACATAGGGAATCACCTCGGGCTTGACGGGCCAGCCGACATACAGAGTTGTCACCAGCCCGATGAGTAATACGAGGTAAATCCAGCGCCGGTCAATATGCTGCAGCTTGCGAAAGAATTCATGCATGCGTTATTTCTCCTGCGAGAAGAAGGCGCCGCGCTCCAGGCTCAGCCAGATGCGCATGGCCATCGCCAGCGCGCCGACCTCCACGCCCAGTGTTACCGCGCGATAGGCGGGCATATTCAGCCAGCCCAGCGTCCAGAAGGAGAGGTTCTCCATGCGGAAGAAGGCCCACCAGGAATCCTTGGGGATGCCCGCAGTCATCGCCACGCCGAAATTCACGAAACCGAGCATGACCACGAAGGCGGCGATCATCAGCACCGCCGCCTCCGCCGTGCGCACGCGGAACGCGCGGTATGCCGCCGAGGCGATGTAGAAGGCGAGCAGCGCGAACATCGTCGCTTCCAGGTTAATCATCACCCCGCGGAAGAGGGTGGTGTAGACGGCCTGCGCGGCGGGACCGGCGGTCTCCGAGCTTCCCGCCTTCGTCCAGAAGCCGAAGGCCAGCATGGCAATAAGCGCGAGGAAGAAGGCCAGGCTGTGATGCCAGCCGGACGCGCGCCGAAAGAGACGCTTGCCATGTACCAGCGCCAGGCTGATGATGCCCAGGCCAAAGGTCCACGCGCCGACGATGGCGACAAAGGTGGTGACGGGCTCCAGGGTGGGGGTGATGAAGTTCACCCGCTTATCCAGCGCGGCGTCATACGTCGTCGGCCAGAAGAATTCCAGCGCGAAGTAAAGCCCGGCCAGGAAGGTGCAGACGATCGTCAGCCACTTCTTCGCCGCCGGCGAGAGTTGATGCAACGCCAGCATCACGCCGAGGAAGAGCAGCGTGGAAACGACGATCGCCAGCCAGAACCAGCCAGGTTTATCCAGCGGCGAAAACAGGGCGGTGAGCCAGGAAAACATCCCCGCCAATGGGAGTTCAGGCATCGCAGAGCCTCACAATGAAAGATTTCGGGTCGCGCGCAGCCATGCGGGGGAACCTGTGCCGGCCGGGGGCAACATGCCCGCGCGATACGGCATTATACCCTCTCCCCGGCAGGCTATCCCTGCCGGCGCGGGTTACTTCGTATTTTCCAGGCGGTACAGGCAATACGCCGTCACCACCAGAATCACTCCCCACGAGGCTACCATCATCACTAATGCTTCGGGATTCATTGGCTTTATCCTGTTTCTGCAGCGCCTGTCACGCGCGAAAACGTCATCGCGTCACACCTTGCCCTGCGCGTCTTCGCCAAATAACTCCGGCGTAATTTCCTCCACGATCGTACCAGGCGCGTTTACCGCGGCTTCCGCCGCGGCCAGTTGCGGCGCCATCTCCGGCTGATCGAGTTTTCGCTTCCAGGCGTAGCGCAGCAGCAGCAGCAGCGCCAGCAATGTCACACCCATGAGCACCCGGCAAAAGATCAGGTAGGGTTTGTTTTCCTCCGGCACGCCGTCCAGCATCATCGTCTTCACCGCGGCGCTCAGCGCGCCCGTCTTCGGGTCGTCGGGCACGACGAGCCAACTGCCCAGCAGCACCAGCAGGAAGAGCGGCGTGACATATCGCAGGATATATTTAAAGATGATGGGGACGCGCAGGCGCGCGCCGGTAGTGATGGCTTCCCACCCCTGCTTCATGCCGAGAATCCAGGCGAAGATGATAATCTCGATAAGCGCCCCCACCGGCAGTAAGATATTCACCGCCCAGAAGTCCATATCATCGAGGAAGCCTTTCCCGGTGAGCAGCACCAGCGGCACCAGATAAGCGGCCACCACCACAAAGAGGACGCCGACGGCCTTCTTGCGCGTCCAGCCCAGTTCATCCTGAAAGAAGGCAATGATGGGCTGCAGCAGCGACACCGACGAGGTGATACCGGCAAAGAAGAGCAGCAGGAACCAGAGCGCGCCAAAGAGCGCGCCGCCGGCCATCTCCTTGAAGACCAGCGGCAGCGCGAAAAAGCCCAGCGAGAAGCTGCCGCCTTCGGCGTAGTTCATCGTCACCGCCGCGCCGAAGAAGACCACGGCGGCGGGGATGGCGATGGTGGCGCCCATAATCACCTCGGCCATGGTGTTCAGGGAGGCGGCGGTGAGGCCGGAGAGCGCTACGTCGTCATCTTTGCGCAGGTAGCTGCTGTAGGTGATGATGGCGCCAAGACCAATGCTCAGGCTGAAGAAAATCTGCCCGGCAGCGGCCAGCCAGACCTTGGGATCTCTGAGCGAGTTGAAATCAGGTGTCCAGAGGAAATTCAATCCCTCGAGCGGCGTGGCGATATCACGCGGCAGCGTCAGCACGCGCACCATGAGAACGATGGCGAGGATGAAGAGCAGCGGCATGGCGACGCGGCTGAATTTTTCGATGCCCGCGGACACGCCCCGATAGACCACCCAGAAGTTGACCGCCAGCGTGATGAGCAGGAAGATCACGCCTGACAGCGTCCAGGACAGGACGCTGTCGTTCCGCACGCCAAGGTACTGGGTATTCAAGAATCCCTTGATCGTCTCGCTGTTCTGATTGGCGAATTCGCCGATGGCGGCATAAAACGTATAGCCCAGCGTCCACGACTCAATATACAGATAATAGACGACGATGATGAAGGGGATGAAAAGGCCGAGGACTCCCAGGTACTTGCCCCAGCGCGCGCGGGTGACCGTGTCGAAGATGCCGGGCAGCGTGTGATGGCCCCAGACACCACCTTTGCGCCCCAGCGCCCACTCCATCCACATCAGCGGCAAACCGAGCAGCAGCAGGGCTACGAAATATGGGATGAGGAAGGCGCCGCCGCCGTATTGCGCGGCTTGCGTGGGAAAACGGAGGAAGTTGCCCAACCCGACGGCGCTGCCGGCAACCGCCAGAATCACGCCCATGCGGGTAGCCCAACGTTCCGATTTACGCTGTGCCATAGCGGAGACTCCATCCGGCGACCACGCGAGGCAGTCGCCGCGGTGAGGCTGTGTTGACGTTTTCACACTACCAGAGTCATCCTCGCCTGTCAACTTATCGTTAAGAAACTATCTCACAATGTCTCGCAGTCGCCTTGCGGGTCTTTTCCGCGTCTGGCTTCGTCCCGATTGTCGCACTCCTGTGCGACGCCATCGGGACTTGCCATCCTGGCTGCGTTGGCTGTCCGAGCATGGAGGTCTCCGCCCCATCATCCTGATGGCTGTCCTCATACACTACTCGGACAGCCGCTGTGCAAT
>JAKIYB010000229.1 GCA_022708765.1 Armatimonadota bacterium
GTTTCTTTTCCGCGGCCACGCCGGCCAGCGCTTTGTCAAGCTCGGCGAGGAGTGCCCGGGTGTAGGCGGAGGCGCGCTCGTTGTACTGGCGGTCATAGACGTCGCGCTTCTCGTTCAGCTTAGCAATGGCGGTATTGAACAACTTGTTCAACTCGGCCAGGCGAGCCTTCTCGGCGTCGGTGGGCGTTTGTTTGCCGCGCAGCGCGTCATACTCGTCACGCACGACTTTGGCTTTCTTTTCCAACTCCTCAATGCGCGCCGGGTTCACTTTTACCTTGCTGCCGGCCAGCCGCTGATATTCCTCAAATTCCTCGGTGTTCAGGCCCAGCCCTTTGGCTTCCAGTTCATCCAGGATGCCCTGGTTGTCCTGATAAAACGCGCTGAGCAGGTCCTGCGCCTTCTGCCAGCCCATATAATCCTTCGTGACGGTGTCCAGCGAGATGACGCCGACGGAGGACAGCGGCGCTGGCGCGTCCGCCGGTTTCGGCGGCGCGGCCAGCACGAGGCCGGCGGCCAGCAGCGCGAGGAGGATGATGGCGCCCAAACGCCCGCCGTGAAAATCCTGTGTCATACCGATGCTCCTTCAGAATGGTGAGTGACAATCAGTGTATTGTTCCCGCTGACCCGCCCGGCAAACAGGCGGCGGAGATGCGCGCGGGAGCGGCAGGCGCCGCTCCCGCGGTGTGCGATGACAGGCCGATCAGAACGTGGGTCCGACGCCGAAGTGGAACTCGTTGCCGCCATCGCTGCCGAAGCCGTAGTCCAGCCGCAGCGGGCCAATGGGGGTGATGATGCGAATGCCCAGGCCATAACCGGTGTGCAGCTTGAAGCTCGTATCGCCGAACTGACGGGCGAAATCGCCGCCCCAGGCGTCGCCGATGTCCGCAAAGCCGACAACCTGCAGCGAGTCGGTGACGGGGATGCGCAACTCGTTATTGAGCATCAGCATATTCTCGCCGGGGAAGCGGTCTTCCGGGAAGCCGCGCAGGGTGTCGGCGCCGCCAACCAGGAACTGGTCGAGGAAAGGCGGCGCGCCGGCGATGCTGCCGACCGAGAGGCGGGAGGCGACCACCCAGGGGGTGGGCACCTTGCCGGCTTTCTCCTCCGTCTCGGTCGGTTTCCGCTGGCGCACGTTCCAGTAGCGACGCACCTCGGCGGAATATTTAGTGAAGTTCGCGCCGCCGAAGCCGGCGTATTCGATGCCGGTCGAGGTGTAGGAACCGCCGGAGGGATTGGCGAAGGAGTTGCGCGTGTCGCGGATATTGGAAACCGCCACGCTGCGCACGTCGGCGCCGGTGAGCAGCGCGGGCGGCACGGGATTATTGTCCTCCTGGGCGGCGCGCACGCGGTCGTTGCGCAGGGTGAGGTAGGTGCGGGTGAATTTCGCGGTGGGGCGCCCGAATGTCACGTTGCCGCCGCTGCGCTCTTCGTTATAGAGGAACGTCTGGTTTGCCTGCACCGCCTGACGCAGGATGGTGCGGTCGTAGACGTTCATGGTGAAACTGGTGCGCTTCGCGTCAATGTGCGGGTTCGTATACGACAGCGAGTAGCTGCTGTCCGCGCCGAACTGCACGCGGGCGCTGATGCGCTGCCCGGTGCCGAAGAGGTTGGTATCGGCTACGTCCACGAAGCCGATGATGCCCTGGATATTGCTGTGGCCGACGCCGATGGAGGCGAGACCGGTGCGGCGCTCCACCACGCGGATGGTGACAATAAGCGTACCCGGCTGATCGCCAGGCTCCACCACGCGGGAGACTTCCTGGAAGATGCCCAGGCGGTCCAGGTTCTGCAGCGATTCGCGGATGACGAATTCGTTATACACGGCGCCCGGGGCGAAGGTAAGTTCGCGGCGAATCACGTATTCGCGCGTTTTTCGGTTGCCCTCAATGCGGATCTCGCTGATTTTCGGCTCGAAGATGACGAAGTCCAGCTTGCCTTCCGGCGAGATGCCGATATCCACCACGTCCACCAGCACATAGCCCTGTTCGGCGTAGGCGCGGCGAATGCGCAGCGCGTCCTCGGTGACCATCGGGCGGTTCAGCACCATGCCGACTTTGCTCTGCAGCGCCGCCAGCAGCTTTTCATCGCTGAGCACCGTGTTGCCGACGAAATTGATTTCGGTGATGACCGGGTTCTCCACCACCAGGAAGACCAGGCGCGCGCCGCCGTCCATCGTTTCGGTGCGGGCGTCCACGCGCAGGAACCAGCCGGACTCCAGGATGGTATCTACGTCCGCCTGTACCGTTTCGCGGACCGCCGGCTCATTCACTTTCGACTTCAGCCGTTCACGCAGCGCGTCCAGCACCGCGGCATCCACGCGCTGGGTGCCGCGGAAGATGATCTCGCGTATGATGGGTTGTCCTTCCGGCGCTTGCGCAAGGGCCAGCGTGCCCAGCAGCGTGAGGATGAGCAGCAAGAATCCGGTCTGTTTCATGGCGTTCTCCTTTTATCCGTGTCTGGTTCAAATGGTTCAACGTCAGTTTCAGTCTCAATGGGGCGCAGGTGCGGACCGAGCACCCGTCGTAAATGGCCGCGCGCGCGGAAGATGCGGCTTTTCACCGCCTCAACCGAGCACCCGGTGATCTCGCCGATCTCCTGATAGGAGAGACCCTGCACGTCGCGCAGCAGAATGACCGCGCGCAGGTCCGGCGATAGTTCGCCAATGGCGCGCCGCAGCAGTTCCTGCACTTCCCGGCCTTCGGTGAGCACTTCCGGCGACTGGCTGTAATCTTCGATGTCGCGCTCGACCTCATCGCCGTCCGTCTGCAGCGGCGCGTCCAGCGAGACCATCTGGTAGCGGGCTTCACGGTCGCGCTTGCGGAAGTGGTTCTTGCACAGGTTCACGGCGATGCGGTACAGCCAGGTGTAGGCCTGCGCCTCGCCGCGAAAGCGATGGTAGGCGCGCAGGGCATGCAGGAAGGTTTGCGAGGTCAGGTCCGTCGCATCCTCGATGTCACCCACCATGCGGAAGATGAGATTGTAAATCCGCTTTTCATAGCGCTCGAACAGCACTTCGAAAGGAGGGATAGCCGTGCCCGTCTGCTCAGCGCTCGCGTGGTGCTCGCTATCAGCCATAGACACGTCCCGCACACTCCCTCACTCGTGCCGCGCAACCCGGCGTGCAGTCTCACCGGCATCCGTCGGGGGCGATGCCGGTCTCTGACAGTGTAACAACTTTTCGGTGGGTTTACAAGGTGAAATGCCGTCGGCACGGCACAGCGAGGACAGGCTGACCGTCCTCGCGCGGGGCCGACGGGGGGCGACGGTTGAGGAATGCGCCGCTCGTCTCACGCGCCGACGCCGCTTCAGCCTGCCCACCGGCGACGCCGAGGAGCTGGCCGCCATCGCCGCACAGGCCGGCGGTGACGCGCCCGCCCGCCTGGGCATAGCGGCCGATGACTGAGCTGATAACCACGCTGTCGCGCAACACGCGCGCGCCTTCCCAGATGATGCTGTCCTCCACGCGGGCATATGGCTGCACGGTGACGCCGCGGCCGAGGACGGTTCTCGGCCCGATAGTGGCTCCCCGGTTGATCCGCGCGCCCTCGCCGATGAGCAGCGGCGGACGCAGCAGCGCGTCGTCGGCGATTTCCACGCGCTCGCCCGCCCAGATGCCGGGCAGGATTTCCCGCGTGCCGAGGGCGATACGCACGCGGCCATCCAGAATATCGCGGTGCGCCTGCAGGTAATCGCCGGGCGTGCCTAGGTCCGTCCAGTATGGCTGCTCGCGGTAGCCGTGCATCGGCATCTCCGCGCGCAGCAGCTCCGGGAAGATGTCGCGTTCGACCGAGCAGGGGCCGTCGGGAAAGTGATCGAGCACGTCCCGCTCAAAAATATAGATGCCGGCGTTGATATCGTGGCTGCGCGCCAGATGCCGCGGCGGTTTTTCGGTGAAGGTGTGGATGCGCCCATCGGCATCCGTTTCAATGACGCCGAAACGGCTGGGATCGTCCACTTCGTTCAACGCGATGGAGATGTGCGCGCCATTATCGCGATGCATGCGTAGCATGTCCGGTAAATTGAGCGTGGTAAAAATGTCCCCGTTACAGATATACAGGCGATCCGCTCTTAGAAAGGGTGCGCAATTCTTGATCGCCCCGCCGGTGCCGAGGGGGGTGTCTTCAATCGCGAATGAGATGGCCACGTCCGGCGTTTTTTGCGCGAAGTAGCGCTGAAACAACTCAGCATTATAGTGCAGACTCAGGATAATATGGTCCACGCCGGCCTCGCGCAGCCAGGCAATCTGTCGTTCCACGAAGGGGATATTCGCCAGCGGAATCAGCGGCTTCGGTAAACGTTGCGTGAGCGGCATTAATCGCGTACATAACACCTCCTCATGTCGCGACCCGCTTTCCCACACTCGAAATTGAATGCGCGATCGTGGCCGGGGAGTCCACGCGGGTTCATGTGCCCATTATTTTCCCGCGAAATCTCCAGGAGTGATGTTCCACCACGGGACATCCGCGCGGAGTTTGACCGTTGGTAGTGGAATTGAGAGGAGAGCGCGCCGTTCGGGCAGAATGTGGGTAATACGTTGACCAATACGTATTCCCGGAGTATCCGCCGTGCGTCCAGCCTGGGTAGAAGTTGATCTCGATGCCATCCGCGCCAATCTGCGCGCCATTCGCGCCTTCATCGGGCCGCACACCGGCGTCATTGCCGTGGTGAAAGCCGACGCCTACGGCCATGGCCTGTTGCCGGCAGCGCGCGCCGCGCTTGATGGTGGCGCGTATATGCTCGGCGTGGCGATTCCCGAAGAGGTGGCGCGGCTGCGGGCGGCGGGTATCACCGCGCCCACGCTCGTCATGGGCTGTTCCTATCCCGACCAGGCGGAGGATATCCTGGCGGTGGATGCCTCGTCGGTAGTCAGCTACCCCGCAGCGGCGCGCGCGCTGGCCGACGCCGCCCGCGCCCGCGGCGTCCATGCCCGCGTGCATGTGAAGGTGAATTCCGGCATGGGCCGGGTGGGGGTGCGCTGGGATGAGGCGGTGGCGTTCATCCGCGAGGTGGCGGCGCTGCCCGGTATCGAGCTTGAAGGCGTCATGACCCACTTCGCTACCGCGGATTACGAAGATCAGACGTCGGCGCACACCCAGTTCGCCCGCTTCATGGACGTGCTGGACGGCGCCGCGCGCCACGGCATCGCTCCACGCTATCGCCACTGCGCGAACAGCGCGGCGCTCACCTTCCTGCCGGAGACACACCTCGACCTGGTCCGTCCCGGCCTCGTACTCTACGGCATCCCGCCCGTGCCGCTGGCCAGCGATATCCCGCCCGCGACGGGTCACGCGGGTATCCACCCGCCGACGAAGCGCGTGGACTACGCCCGCGAGCGCACCGAGGAGACGCGCGATCGCTATGTGCCCTTTCCGCTGCGTCCCGCGCTGTCGCTGAAGGCTCACGTGGTGCAGGTGAACCGCCTGCCGAAAGGCGACGCGGTAGGCTACAGCCTCACTTACCGCACCACGCGCGATTCCGTGTTCGCGCTGCTGCCGCTCGGGTATGCCGACGGCCTGGCCCGCGCGCTGTCCAACCAGGGGTGGGCGCTCCTCCACGGTCAACGCGCGCCCATCGCCGGCCGCGTGAGCATGGATCAGACGCTGGTGGATATCACTGATATCCCCGACGTGGCGGTGGGCGACACCGCCGTCCTCATCGGCGACCAGGGCGATGCCCGCATCTCCGCCTGGGAAGTCGGCCTCGCCATGGGCAGCATCGCCTACGAAGCCCTCGTCGGCCTCGGCTCCCGCCTGCCGCGCGTGTATGGGGCGGAAGAAGGAACCTCTCCTTCGAGGTAAATACGATGACCACACACCGATTTGCGCCGACCGGCGCTGACGATGCCAACGGCGTCGCCGAGATGGTGGCGTATCTCTCCGGTATGCTGCCGAAGCTGGAAGCGCCGGCATCGCCCGATGCCTGGCACGCGATCGCCGAATGCGCGCGGCGGGAGATGCTGGCGCTGCTCTTGGCCGGGCATCCGGCGGGGCTGCTGGAGGCACCGCCGACGGTGGAGTGGCAGGAGACGATAGAGACGGGTGAGGGGTACCGCATCCGCAAGCTGCGCTATGAAGGGTATCCCGGCCTGTGGGCGCCGGCGCTGCTGTATGAGCCGCTGGAGGGTGAGCATCTGCCCGCCGTGCTCAACGCCGAGGGGCATCACCCCGCGGGCAACGCGCTGCCGATGAAGCAGGTGCGCTGTATCAATCTGGCGAAGCGCGGCATCGTCGCCCTGAGTTACGAGTTCCTGGGCATGGGGCAGCTTGGCGTTGCCAACGGGCACGGGCGGCTGTCGCAGCTCAGCGCCTGCGGGGTGAACGGCGTCGGCATCTTTTACCTCATCATGAAGCGCGCGCTGGATATCCTGCTTGACCTGCCGCGGGTGGACCGGTCGCGGGTGGCGATGACCGGCTGCTCCGGGGGCGGTTGGCAGACGATCCTGCTCTCCAGCCTGGACACGCGCATCACCGCCGCCGCGCCGGTAGCGGGGCATTCGCCGCTCTGGCAGCGTATCTTCCACATTGAAGATATCGGCGATCAGGAGCAACTGCCTCCCGACCTTGCCCGCTTCGCCGACTTCGACGTGCTGACGGCGATGATGGCGCCGCGTCCCTGTCTGCTCATCTACAACCACTACGACGACTGCTGCTTCCAGTCGGAGCGGACCATCGAGTCGGTGTATCGGCGCGCGCTGCCGGTGTATGAGCTGCTGGGCTGCCCCGATGCGCTGCGCTTCCACGACTGCCTCTTCCCGCGCTCGCACAACTATGACCAGGGCAACCGCGAGCAGTTCTACCGCTTCCTGGCGGAGAGATGGACGCTGCCGGCGCCGGCCAGCGAAATCCCTTCCGAAGACGAGGCGCTAAGCGAAGCGGAAGTCGCCATCGTCCTGCCGGATGACAACGCGACGCTGCTGACGCTGGCGCGAGAAGCGGTGGTGCGCTGCCGCGCCAGTCGCCGCCTGGCACGCGCGCGGACGTTGGAGACGCGCCGGGCGCGGCTGGCGGAATTGCTGCGCCTGCCGGCGCTCTCGCTGGACGCCCTCGAACTCGGAGAAGCCGCGGAGGTGGACGGCTGCCGGCTGCGTCACGGACTGGCGACGCTGGGGCCGTGGACGGTGCCGCTGTTGGAAGTCGTGCCGCCGGATGCCGGGGAAACAGCGCTGGT
>JAKIYB010000022.1:0-315 GCA_022708765.1 Armatimonadota bacterium
GAGCGGGTGGCGCCGCTCGCTGGTGGTCGGGCCGTAGGCGGCGAGGAAACCGTGCGGATCGAGCATCTGCGTCCAGGCGGCTTCATAGCCGTCGTCCGGCAGGTTGAAGTACCAGGGCACGTAGCCGATGAGCTCGCGAACATCCACCAGCGCCCCGGGTTCGTGTTGCGGCAGCATCGCCTTGCGGATGGTATACCCCGCGCCGTCGCAGCGCCAGTGCTGCTCCAGCGCCGTCTCGGTGGGCAGGTTTTTGAAGAACCGGGCGTCGTCGTCCCACAGCAGCCCCTGCACGCGCGCCTTCAGATCGGCGGCTTT
>JAKIYB010000022.1:346-14800 GCA_022708765.1 Armatimonadota bacterium
GCGCCCGCGCGTCGCCGTACATGTAGCTGTTGAAGGAGGGCCGGCAGCCGGAGCCGCTCAGCGAATACTCCATCCCCTCGCCGCTGCAGCCCGCTTCGTTCGGGGTGTCCAGGTGCCAGAAAAGGCCGTTCGCGTCGCGGTACTGCGCCTCCCAGGCGGCGTCATGGGCCAGTAGGTGGGGCAGCACTTCGCGCAGGTAGGCGAGGTCGGGATGCACCCGGTGCAGCGCCAGCGCCGCGTCGGAGGCCCACCACGCGCAGAAGCGCGGCGCCGCCTCCGGGGTGAACCAGAAGCGCAGGTAATCGCGCACATATTCGGGATTGCGCAGCCACCGCCCCTCATACAGGTGATGCCCGGCCGCGCAGGCGATGGTATTGTGCTCCCCCGCCCAGTTCACGTCGGGCAGGAACTCGGTGATGACATACCCCGCCGGCGTCCGCCGAATGTGCTTTCGATAGGTCCACCAGCGGAAGTAGTAAACGGCCTGCATCACCGGATCAGGGCACTCGAAGAAGGGGACGTGCGCTTCCAGCCACTCCCACGCCTCCGCGTTCGGAATGGCGTTGACCACCATCTCGGTATCGCGGACGTTGAAGGTGGCGATGAGGGCGCGAATCAGGGCATAATCAAGCTGTTGTGGCATCAGTTTCCACTCGGTGAGTAATGGCTCCGTCATTATACCATATCTCGTTCCCGCGTTCTCCCGCCACCGGAGGAGGAACCGCGCCCTACTCCTCCGAACTACTTCAGTATGCCTACACCAAATATCCTCTGGATGCATTCCGACCAGCACAACCCCTTTGTCACTGGGTATATGGGCGATGCCGTGGCGCGGACGCCGCACCTGGACCGTATGAGCGCGGAGGGGGCGACGCTGGAGACGTGTTACTGCCCCTCGACGGTGTGCGTACCGAGCCGCATGAGCACGCTGGCAGGATTGCTGCCGAGTGAGACGCGCGTCTACGGCAACGCCGAATGCCTGCCCAGCGATATGGCGACTTTTCCGCACGCGCTGGCGCTGGCCGGGTATGACACGGTGCTCTGCGGGCGCATGCACTTCGTTGGGCCGGATCAGCGGCACGGGTATCGCCGGCGCATCTTCCCCGACATCACCGGCACGCAGGTGGGTTACAATGCGCCTTCGTTCGGGCCGGGCTGGCTGGGCACCACCGGCGGCACGCGCTTCGCGGTGGATCGCGCCGGCGCCGGGCACACCAGCGTACTGGGGTACGACGACGCCGTCATCGAACGCGCCTGCCGGTTTCTCGCCGATTATGACGCCGATGCGCCCTTCTTCCTGACGGTGGGCACCTACGGCCCGCACTGCCCTTACGTTTGCCCCCGCGAGCTGTTTGACTACTACTACCCGCGCGTGACGATGCCCGCCGTGCCGGATCCCGACCTTGAGCACCCCATCACCGCGCGGATGTACGAAGAGCGGAAGATGGCCGATACCCCGCCGGAAGCCATCCGCCGCGCCCGCGCCGCCTACTACGGGATGGTGGAGTTGATTGACGGCCATCTGGGGCGCCTGCTGGACGCGCTGGCGGCGCGGGGACAGCTTGACGACACGCTGGTGATCTACACCTCCGACCACGGCGACATGCTGGGCGAGCACGGCATCTTTGCCAAGCACATCATGTACGAGGAATCCGCGCGCGTGCCGGCGCTGGCGCGCTGGCCAGCCGCCGTGCCCGCCGGACGGCGCATCGCCCAGCCGATATCGCTGCTCGATCTTGCCCCCACGCTCATCGGGTTGACGGGCGCACCGGCGCTGCCCGCCTATCACGGCGAGGACATCCTCGGCTTGCTGACGGGGGACGCGCCGGAGAACCCCGAGCGTCCGGTGATCGCGATGATCCGCATGGGCGTGCCTTTCGCCATGCTGCGCCGCGGCCGGTGGAAGCTCATCGCCTACCACGGCCACCCGCCGCAGCTATTCGATCTGACAGCCGACCCGCGCGAGGAGCATGACCTGGGCCGCGACCCCGCCCACACCGAGCTTCGCGAGGCGCTGCTTGCCGAACTGAGCGAAACCTGGGACGGCGAGGCGATGGCGCGCGCCATCGCCCGCTCCGGCCAGCACACCAGCCTGGTGGGCAAATTCAACCGCATTGATTTCGCCGACGATCCTGCCGAAGCCTGGCCGGGTGACCCGACGCTGAATTACCTGGAGGAGACCGCCGATGCCTGACCTGCTCGCGCGCGTCCGCGCCATGCTCGATGCCCTCATCGCCGCCGGCGAACCATACGACGGGCTGTTTCCCTCGCTGCTGAACCGCGAGACGGGCGCCATGCTGACCGAGATGCCGGAGCCCATCCCCGGCCAGCGCAATGGCGACCGCGCCCATCAGGGCAGCAACCTGATGCATGACGAACCGGCGCTGGCAACTCTGTATGCCGTCAGCGCGGCCAGTGGGGAGCGGCACTACGCCGAGGCCGCCGACAGCTACCTGCGGCGCTTCGCCACCCACTGTACGGACACCGCCACCGGCCTTTTCCCCTGGGGCGAGCACAGCTTCTGGCATCTTACCGAAGACCGCGTGGGGAATAGCTACGTCTATTACCACACGCTGCACTACAACACCGCCATACACGATCACCTGCGCGCCGCGCCATTGTGGCTCTGGGAGAAACTCTGGGCGCTGAATCCGCACTGCGTGGAGCGCTTTGCCGAGGGGCTGGAGTATCACTGGGTAGAGTGCGAGCCGCGGGAATATATCCGCCACGCGCCCATCGAGGAACGCGTCCACCCGATGCAGGGCGCGCGCTCCTGCGATTTCCCCCGGCACAGCGGGTTTTATCTCTTCGATCTGTCTTACGCCCTGCGCCGGACGGGCCGCGCCGATTTCGAAATGCAGATGTGGGCTTATCTCGACTACTGGTGGCTGAAGCGCGACGCCCGAGGCCTACTGCAGATCGAGAGCCGCTCGCCGGAAGCGGATGTAAAATTCTTCGATACCAACGCCCCCGGGCAGACACTGTCGCTGGCGACCAGCCTGCTGGAAGGCGCCGAACTGCTGGAAACGTCGCACCCCGCGCTGGTCACCGCCATGCGCGAGCGCGCCGGTGTCTATCTCGACGGTTTCTTCGCCGCGCCGCACGATCCCGAACACGGCGTCTTCCTCATCCTGAGCAGCCGCGGTGCGAATGAACCGAAAGAGGCCATGCCCATTTGGGGCAGCCGCTATGGCCTATGGCCCGCCGCCTACGTCGCGCTCACCTGTCTCTGCGCATACCGTCTGATGGGGGACGACCGCCTGCTGCGCTGGGCCGTCGCCGTCGGCCGCCAGTATGCGAAGCAGCCCTTCCCGGCAGATGTGGCCGCTCCCGCCATGGACGCCGGCCTCGGGCTTGGCCTGCTTGCCGACCTCTACGCCGTCACCGGCGAACGCCGCTGGCTCGATGCCGCGCGCCGCCTCGCCGGCGTGCTGCTGCCCATCTACGGTGGTGCCCGTCTCCCCCGCGGCGCGGCGGGTATCGGCTGGTACGAATCGCAAATGGGCCCCGGCTTCCTGCTGCATGGGTTGGCGCGCACGGCGCTGCTGGCGGAGGATCGCGACGCCTGCCCGTTGGCGGCGGATTATACGGCGCGGTGATAACCAGAGCAGACTATTGACAGAGTGACAGGTTCTCACTGCTTGTGATAACCTGAGTGGTCGCAAATTACGACCACCAGGGGCTATCGCATTTTGTGATGACTTTTTTGCTTTTCACAACTCTTGCCGCTTTGGCGGGGGACGCGGGCACATTGAAATACCCCCTGCGAGACCTTACGGCCAAGCGTCCCTCTGCAGGGACGCAACAGATGCGACTGACAAGCCGGATACTTCTCATGTTGTATTTGTTGATGAATACTCATGAAGGTCACGTTTTGTGACCGCGGCCCGATGACGAAACGGACACCTGATGCACACCACCCGACTCGGCAAAACCAACCTCACCGTCACGCGCACCGCGTTTGGGGTGCTGCCGCTGCAGCGCACGGACGCCGCGGAGGCGACGCGCATTCTGTGGCGGGCGTATGACGCCGGCATCACGTTGTACGATACCGCGCGAGCGTATACCGATAGCGAGGAGAAGATCGGACGGGCGCTTGGGGACGTGCGTGACCGCATCGTCATCGCCACGAAGAGCGGGGCGACGACGAAGGCCGGCGTGCTGGCCGACCTGGAGACCAGCCTGCGCCACCTGCGCACCGATTACGTGGATATCCTGCAACTGCACAACCCCGGCCCGCTGCCCGACCCCGACGATCCCGAGTCGTCCTACGCGGGGCTGCTGGAAGCGCGCGCCCAGGGAAAAATCCGCTTCCCCGGCATCTCCAATCACAGCCTAGAGCGCGCGCGGGAGGCGGTGGAATCCGGGCTCTACGATACCCTGCAGTTCCCGGTGAGCCATATCTCCAATGATGACGACCTGGCGATCATCGCCCACTGCGCGGCGCACGACGTCGGGCTTATCGCCATGAAGCCCCTTTGTGGCGGTCTGCTCACGAACGCCCGCACGGCATTCGCCTTCCTGCGGCAATATGAGAATGTCGTACCCATCTGGGGCATCCAGCATATGCACGAGTTGGAAGAGATCCTTGCTCTCGACGCTAGTCCCCCTGCCTTTGATGCCGACACGCTGGCCGCCATCGCCCGCGACCGCGAGGAGCTGGCCGGCGCTTTCTGCCGTGCCTGTGGCTACTGCCTGCCATGCCCGGCGGGCATCCCCATCCCTATGGCGGCGCGCATGAAGCTGCTGCTGCGCCGCATGCCCTTCGCCCAGTTTCTCACCAAGGACTGGCGCGAAAAAATGGGCCGTATCCGCGATTGCACGGACTGCGGCCACTGTCGAGCACATTGTCCTTACGGCCTCGACACCCCGGTGCTGCTGCGCGCTATGCTCGACGATTACGAGACGTTCATCACCGAGCGGGTGTAAGGGGCAGCGAAAACCGCCACCTCCGCGCTCACCGTTCTTCGGCGGTTTTGTCAAAGCGTACCCGCTCGTGGACGAACTCCGCCAGCATGGGCAAGCCGTCCTCCAATTTCACTTCCTTCACGATGCCGAAGCGCCAGCGGCGCATCTGCCGCAGAAAATTCGCCTCTATCGGATGGACTTCCATCATCACTCGCTGCATGGGATACCTCCTTCATGCGTCCAATGCCTCACGCGCGTCAGGACGGCGGTGCCGCCCTCTGAATCCAGATGCTCGAATTGTCCCGTGTGTCACTCCTCCGTCCCGTGCCCTGGCAGCCCTCCCTTCGCGCAACGATTATATCGCCACTATAGCAAACAATTGTATTCATGTCAATAGCGAACACCGGAGCCGGCGACAGATTTCCACGCTTTATGCTAGAATATCGCCAGCGCGGCGCCTCATGCGCCGCCTTCCTGTTGTAAGGGGAACGAACGTGGCGGACGGCGTATTGCATGACATCATGGCGCAGCGGCTGGAGAAGCTGCGCGCGCTGGAGGCGGAAGGGCGCAACCCCTTCCTGGTGACGGAGTACCGGCGCACCCACCTGGCGAAAGAGATCCTCGACAATTTCGCGGCGATGGAGAACCAGACGGTGCGCGTGGCCGGGCGGGTGATGAGCCGGCGCGGGCAGGGCAAGGTTACCTTCATGCACCTGCAGGACGTCTCCGGGCAAATTCAGGGATTCTTCCGCTTCGATGATCTGGGCGAGGCAGCCTACGAGCGCCTGAAGCTGGTGGATATCGGGGATATCCTCGGCATCGAGGGGTACATTTTCCGCACGCGCACCGGGGAAATCTCCATACACGTGAGCGGATTTGAGATACTCACCAAGGCGCTGCGCCCGCTGCCGGAAAAATGGCACGGCCTGAAGGACGTGGAGACGCGTTACCGCCGACGTTATGTGGATCTCATCGTCAACCCGGAGGTGCGCGAGACCTTCATCGCCCGCAGCCGCGCCGTGCAGGCCATCCGCGCGCTGCTCGACGGCCGCGGTTTCCTCGAAGTGGAAACGCCGATGATGCAGGCCATCCCCGGCGGCGCCGCCGCGCGGCCCTTTATCACCCACCATAACGCGCTGGATATTGACCTCTACCTGCGCATCGCCCCTGAGCTCTATTTAAAGCGGCTGATTGTCGGCGGGCTGGAGAAGGTCTACGAGATCAACCGCAACTTCCGCAACGAGGGCATCAGCACCAAGCACAACCCGGAATTCACCATGCTGGAAGTTTACGAGGCTTATGCGAATTACGAGGATATGATGCGCCTCTGCGAGGAGCTCTTCGCCGCCACAGCGCTGGCGACGCGCGGCACGCTGACTTTTGACTACCAGGGACAGGCCATTGATCTCACCCCGCCCTGGCGGCGCATTTCGCTCTTCGACTCGTTGCGCGAATTCGGCGGCATTGACACGTCACAGCTGCTCGATTTCGAGTCGGCGAAGGCGCTCTGCCGCGCGCTGGGGATACACGTGGACGAGCGCGCCACCCTCTCCACGCTCATCAACAACCTTTTCGAGGAATTTGTCGAGGGGCAAATCACGCAGCCGACCTTCATCACCGACTTCCCGACCGCCATCTCACCTTTAGCAAAACGCCGGCGTGACGATCCGGAGATGACCGAGCGCTTTGAGGTGTATGTGGCGGGCCGCGAACTGGCCAACGCCTTCAGCGAGCTGAACGACCCCATTGATCAGCGCGGGCGCTTTGAAGAGCAGGTTCGCGAGCGCGCCGCCGGCGACGAAGAAGCCCACCCCATGGACGAGGACTATATCCGCGCCCTCGAATACGGTCTGCCCCCCACCGGCGGCCTCGGCATCGGCATTGACCGCCTGGTCATGCTCCTCACCGACAGCCCCAGCATTCGCGACGTCATCCTCTTCCCGCAGTTGAAGCCGGAGAAGGGGACGGAGGAAGAAGAGGAGTAAAGGCTCGTACAGAAGCGCGTGGAAATCAGCAACAACAGGGGGCGGCGAAAGCCGCCCCCTGTTGTTGCGACCGGAGGGTATATTCCTGCAGGCAAACTTTTAGTATGGACTACTTGCGTAATCCTGAGTGTAGTGCTACTATATCACATCCTCGCAGGTAATAACATTTCAGTAAGGAGACCCCCAATGATCCGTGTATCGCTCGTTGTCTTGCTGCTGGCGTCGTTCTGCCTGTCGCTCGCGTCGCTGGCCGCGCCGACCAAGTGGTTTGTGACCGGCTATGTACAGGGTCGCGTCACGGACACGCTGGATTCGGCCCCTCCGTCGCCGTCGTCCTTCCAGATTCGTCGCGCGTATATGTATGTCCGCGGCTCGGTGGATGAGCACATCACCGGCACGCTGCTGCTGGCCATGCAGCCCACCGTGCGCGCCGAGCACGCGTTTGCCGAATACGCGTCGAAGCCATACATGGTGCGCCTCGGCCTGGTGCCGCTGCCCATCGGTTATGAGATTCCGCTCACTTCCAGCCGTCTCATCACGCTGGAGCGCTCGCAGATCGTCACCGACCTGGTTGTGAAAAACGGCGGGCAAGACATCTACTTCTTCGATCGCGGCGTCTTCCTCTACTACCTGCCGGCGAAGGGTCTGAATGTCTCGGCCGCTCTCATCAACGGCCAGCCGGTGGAAAACAGCGGCGGCGCCGAAGGCCTGTTCACCAGTGACCGCAACGACGGCAAGCCGATTGTCGCCCGCGTGGGCTACAGCATTCCCGGCGGCGAAATGGGCGTGTCTTACTATGGCGGCAACCGCCGCGTCCGCGTAGCCGCCCCCGCAAGTGACGGCAGCCAGCGGCTGACGCTCTACGCCTTCGACCTGGCGACCAACCGCGGCCCCTTCACCATCATCCTCGAGGCGATGGCGGCCACCGACGGCGGCATCGAGAAGAATGGCGGCTACCTGACCGTAGCCTACCGCAAGGCAGGTTCCGCGTCGCAGCCCTATCTGCGCATTGACATCGAGGACCAGAACACCAATGCGCCGAATACCAACTACCAGCGGTTGACCGCCGGCTACGCGTACTACCTGAACCCCACCTCCAAGGTGTCGCTGGAGTTCGAATCCATTGACGCCGGCGCGAACTTCGCTCCCGGGCAGCCGAACAGCCGGCTGACCGGCCAGTATCAGATCATCTTCTGATTCCGTCTGGATACGACTGACCATCACGACCATAACGGAGCCTTGCGCCATGCGAGGCTCCGTTGCCTTTTGGGACACCTGCAGCGTCAACGTTTCTTGAAAAAATGGCTTGACGATTTAAGAAGTCCTTGAGCATCCGTTAGCCTGCGCTTGAGAATTGGGAGGAGTTTTTCCGTTATAAATAAAGCGCGAATGCAAATTTGATGAGAGGACCAGAAACACAATGAGAATCAGCATGTTTGCGGCACTTGTCGCGCTGGTTGCGACAGCGTTGATGCCGGCGTTGGCCGCGCCGTCCGTGAAGATCGGCGGCTATGTTCAGGTGCGATTCACCGACACGCTGGGCGCAAAGGACGACGGCGCCATTGACGGCATCGCCAAAGGCGTCAGCGGCTTCGGCGAATCATCCAGTTTCGGCTTGCGCCGCGCGCGGTTGTCAGTGAAGGCCACGCTCGATGAGCATAGCCTGGCCGCGCTGGAAATTGACATGTCGAAATCCGGCGTCGAGACGAAGAAAGCGTACCTGGCTTACCAGTGGCAGGATCTGTATTTCGTCGCCGGCCGCGACACCATCCCCTTTGGGTACGAACTGCAGCTTTCCTCGTCGGGGCTCACCACGCTGGAGCGCTCGATGATCTCCCAGACGCTGCCCGAATACGCTACCGGATTGAAGATAACCCCGGGCTCGGTCTACCTGCCGTTAAAAACGACGGTGGGCATCTTCAACGGCAACGACCCCGCGAAGTCCATCGCCGTGTCCGGCGCCAGCGGCTCCGTCAACAGCTTTGAAGATACCAACAACAACAAGGTGTTAAGCGTCACCACCGAATTGCCGGTGGGTGACCATAAAATCGGCGCGTCGTACCTGACGGACCTGGGCGGACACACCGCGACGGCCGGGTATGCCACCGCCAGTATCGGGAAGATCGGTCTTTCCGCCGAATATATCGCGAGCGAGTTCGATAAATACATGGCGAATCTGGGCGCGCCGCAAAACCACGGGTACTATCTGCAGGTTGCCTACGCCGTGAAACCCACGACCACGGTTTACGCTCGCTACGATTCCCTGAACAACGCGATCATTGCGGAGAAGACGCGCACGACGGTGGGCGCGGCGGTGCAGTTGACCGATAACACCGAGCTGACACTCGAATACCAGATGATTGACGACCCGGCGAAAGCCGCACTGGACGGGGCTGTGGGCGTGCAGTTGCAGGGAAAATTCTAGCCTTTCAAACGCGTATGAGTATGGGAGATACATCCTGGCGAGAGATATGAACGTACCTTAATCTGAGACTATGCGGAAAGCGGGACGGGTGGCGCGGAAATTGGTATGATACGCGTGGCATCCCCGCGGATTCAGACGAAACGGAGAGAACAATGCCGACAATGTTACGTATGCTGCTTGCGAGCATGGCAGTGCTGACGCTCATATGGAGCGCCGGCTGCGCGCCCACCCGGCAGAATGCCGGGTCGGGGCAGACGCGGGTTACGCCGACGGCGGTCGAGATCAAAGGCTCCGACACGATGGTGAATCTGAACCAGGCGTGGGCGGAAAGTTACATGCAGGAGAACCGTAACACGCGGGTGGTGGTGAACGGCGGCGGCTCCGGCACCGGCATCGCCGCGCTGATCGAAGGAAAGACCGATATCGCGGCCGCCTCGCGGGCGATGACACAGGAAGAAATTGACGCCGCCACCAAAGACGGGCACGCGCCGGTCAAACATATCGTAGGTCTGGACGGCATCGCGGTGATCGTCAATCCCGCCAACCCGGTGAAGTCGCTCACCGTGGCGCAACTGGCGGCGATGTATACCGGCAAGACGACGGACTGGAAGCAGGTCGGCGGGAAAGCCGGGAAGATTGTGCTGCTGGGTCGCGAGGTAAATTCCGGCACGCACGTCTTCTTCAAGGAGCATGTCATCCAGGGCGGGAACAGCAAAGCGAGCGCCGATTATGCGAAATCCACCCTTTTCGTCTCCTCTTCGCAGGCCATCGTCAGCGAGGTGGCGAATAATCCACGCGCCATCGGTTACGTCGGACTGGGCTACGTCAGCGACACCGTGCGCGCGCTGCCCATCGCTTCCGCGACGGGAAAGCCGGCGGTGGCGCCGTCGCCGGAGAGTGTCGTTGCCGGGACATACCCGATCTCGCGGCCGCTGTATTACTACACACTCGGCGAACCGAGCGGCGCGGTGAAGGCGTTTCTCGATTACGTGCTGAGTCCCGACGGGCAGGCGGTGGTACGCGAGCTGGAATTCGTCCCCGTAAAATAAGGAGCACCGCGTGTCGTCCGAACCCGTCTCCCATGAGCCGACAGATGCCGAGACTCCACCCGAGAACGCGCTCAGCGCGTCGCGGTTCGCCGTGCGCCGCACGCGCGCCGCGGAGCAAGCGCGCACCCGCCGGTTCTGGGAATGGATCATCGAGCACGGTCTCATGCTCATCGGCCTGGTGGCGGTAGCGGCGGTGATCCTGGTGCTGCTCTTCATGCTGCGCGACGCCCTGCCGCTTTTCTTCACAGATAAGATGCCGTTGCATCACTTCATCTTCGGCACGGAGTGGCGACCGATTTCGTTCCCGGCGCAATACGGCATCTGGGCGCTTATCATGGGCACCATCATCGTGACAGTGGGCGCGTCGGTGATCGCTATCCCGCTTGGTTTTGCCTGCGCCGTCTACCTGGCGGAGCTGGCCCCGCGGGCGGTGCGCGAGATCATGAAGCCCACGGTGGAGCTGCTGGCGGCCATCCCCTCAGTGGTCATCGGCTTCATCGGGTACGCGCTGCTGAGCAACTGGGTGCGCGATACCTTCCGTCTGACCACCGGCCTGTGCGCGCTCACCGCCGTGCTGCTGCTGGCGCTGATGATGCTGCCCACCATCATTTCCATTGCCGAGGATGCCATCACCGCCGTGCCGCGCACGTACCGCGAAGGTTCGCTGGCGCTGGGCGCCAGCCTGCTCTCCACCATCCGCCACGCCATCCTGCCGGCGGCGGGATCGGGGCTGGTGGCGGCGGCGATGCTCGGTATCGGGCGCGCGCTGGGCGAGACGATGGTGGTGCTCATGGTGGCGGGCAACTCCATCGAAGTACCGCTCGGGTTCCTGGGCAATCCGGATCTGACGCTGTGGAACAAACTCGCCACCCTCGTGCATAGCGGCTTCGGCTTCTTCGGCCCCGCGCGCACCATGACCGCCACCGTCGCCTCGGAAATGGGCGAGGTGGCCGTCGGCTCCGTCCACTACCACGCCCTCTTCGCGGTGGGCGCCCTCCTCGTCCTCATGAGCCTCACCATCACCCTGATCAGCGACTTCGCGCTGCGGCGGGTGAAGAAGTCGTAAGCGGCTACTCCCGCCTCCGTGTGGCTTTGCGCAACAGCCCCCACTGCGTGTAATACTCATTCGCCGGTTTCACCCCGGATGGCGTGGATGACGACTCCCCGCTGTGGTATACCGCAACGGCTGAAGGCATGAAGAAGATGCGCAACAGCAGATGAATGGCCAGGAACAGCAAGAAAAATTCGATGCATTTCGTGATGCCGTTGCTGATGATCATTGCCGGTGAATTGTGGTGTGCCTCGCGCATCAACACATACCCCTCTTCGTGCTGTCCCACTGAGAGTTGACTATGTGTCCAAACAGAAAACGCATAACTATCAAACTCATCGCGAAGAGAAAATGCGGCGGCTCCCACGGCAACAAGTGCTCCCACCCATGCGATGACAAGCAGGAACACCGTAAAGGACCGAGCGAAGGTAACGCGGCGCCAGAGTGATATCAGCAGCGAAAGACCAAGCAGCAGCGCGGCGGTTCCGCCGGTGACCGCGCCGATGCGCATGGTGAGGTTGAAGCGCTCGAAAATGTATTGGCGGATCACATCCGTTGGATCGAGCAGGTATCCAGAGAAGACCAATGCGGCCGCAATAACCGTTGACAGGAGCATCGTCAACCACGAGAGCGCGATGATGAGAGGATCCGGCATCCGCGCCGGCAGGAAGCGGCGCACGGTGCGACGCAGCCGCGCGAAACGTTCCAACCAGCGCCGCCTCGCCGGATGCCATGATACCCGCAAAGAAGCCGGGAATGCTCTGGCCACGACAGGCTGGGTCAGCAGCACGAGCAGCACCAGCGTCAGCATCATCTGTAGGACTTGCATGCATGCGCTGAGCAGCGCCGTGCTGACGATATGCGCCGGCGTGCGGCTTTGCTGGAGAAGGTGTTTGACACGAATAGGCGGCTTCGGAAGTTTTTCTTTCTCACCTGCGAATAACTCCATAGGCATTGGAAAAGGATATTTCGCGCGCACCGCGGCTTCTATCACGCGGTTGCGCTCCGCGACGGCTTTGTAGTCCGCTAGCCACCGTGGGATGCGCGGGTCGGTTGCGAGGACGTGCGCGTCGCGCAATTGTCGAGGGATGATGGCACAATCGTAAATAATTTGCCCTGCGGTAACGAACAAAATGGCAACCAGCACGAGCACGGTATAGCTCCGTGCCCAGCGCACGCGCAGCAGAAGCGCCAGGCCGGCCAGCGTTTGGGCAAATCCCCATGCCAGCTGTACGGGTTCGGTATAGACGTTGTCGCCGGCCAGTAAGCTGGCGAATGGCGGCGTGGCGATTCCCGGAAAGGCTTGATCCAACAGGGAGGAAATAGCATCCAGCACGGGGGTAATGCCCCAGATGAGGAGCAACACCGCCAGCAAACTGATACCGAGCGGCAGCGGGATGCGGACTGGAGAGGGAGATCCGTTCCGCGCGAGGGGGTCGCTCACCCTATACCTCCGTGGCAGTCAGTGTTACCCGGTCGCATTATACCATGCGCTCGCTTATCTGGAAATATTAAACGCCATGACTGACGTTTGACAATATATAATTATATGGTAATATATAAAAAACAATGAGGAGGTTCCCATGAGTGAGTTGGTGCGATCGGTGACGGCGGAAGCGTTTGACGGTGAAGCGCTGCGGGCGGAGACGCCGGTGGTGGTGGATTTCTGGGCGGCGTGGTGCGGGCCATGCCGCATGGTGGCGCCGGAGCTGGAGAAAGCGGCGGAGCAACTTGGCGGACGGGCGAAGATTCTCAAGGTGAATGTGGACGAGCAGCCCGCGCTGGCGGCGAAATACGGGGTGATGAGCATCCCGACGCTGGTGATCCTGCATCGCGGGCAGGAGATCGGGCGGCATGTTGGCTTTCTGCCGGCGACCGCGCTCGTAGATGCGCTGACGCAGTATCTGGGCGCGGCGGCCTGACGCCAGGTGACAGCATTTCGGGGGCGCGTCACCGCTCGGTGGCGCGTCCCCAGCGTCAATGCTCCCGCGGGCGCCGGACGAGTGCATCGCGGCAGCGGCGCAGTTCGCGCAGTTTTTCCAGCATGGCCGGCGACGCGCCTTCCCGGCGATACAGCGCCAGCAGGTCAAGGATGATGCGCGCTTCCTGGCGGCGATCAGTCGTACCCTTTTGTTCGTAATTCGGCGGCCCGTATGTCATCGCATTCCCCTCCCCAGGTCGGCTAATGGCTTTCTTCCCACCCGGGGAAGCGGACATGAGCGTTTCCTGTCGCATTTTTCGACAATTTGTTACACAACCATCTGAATGGTTCCTTGTCACGGACATCTCCCGCGGGGACGCTCGCCTGTCCATTGGGTGAAGCGCATCACCACCCAAAGGGATAAGTATGGAACAATAACACAAGGGGAGCGCCTGGCTCGCGCATTGCTTGACGCTGGCACGAGCAATCCGCTACAATGCCGATGAGCATCGTCTCATCGCGATGTCCCCCATTCTACCGCGCGAGGGTGTCGCATGACGGATGGCGTGGAATCCGTGCCACAAACGCTGCCAGAGATTCAAGCCGAAATAACCGCGCTTCGCCGCCGCATCGCGGAACTTGAATTCGCCAAGCAGCGCCTGGAGCCGCCGACGCATCCCACCACCGAGGGTCGGCCGCGGGCCGTCATCGCGTTCGTCAACAGCGACGAGTTGACCGCCACCCTGGGCGCCTTCGTCCGTCGCGTCACAGGCGTGTTGCGCGCGGAGAAGTGCGTGATTCTCCTTTATGACGACGCCGGGCGCGCGCTGGTAGCGCAGCAGCCGGCGCTCGGTTTCACGGAAGAGGAGCTGGCTGACTACCGCCTACCGATTGACCAGGGTATCGCCGGCGACGTTTTCCGCGAGAGCCGCGCCATCATCTGCCATGCCTGCGAAGAGGATCCGCGCTGCCGGCAGGAAGGCCTGGACCGTTTCGGGGTGAAGGATTCGCTCAGCGTGCCGATGATTGTGGAGTACCGCAACGAGCAGCAGCAGGTGGTGGAGCGCACTACCATCGGCGTCGTCCATGTCTTCAATAAGCGGTATGGCGCGAAA
>JAKIYB010000022.1:14916-18272 GCA_022708765.1 Armatimonadota bacterium
CCGCCGCGCTGGAATACCTGCGCCTGGCTTCGCGCGACGTCTCCGGCCGGCCGTTCACCGAGGTGGTGGAGAACGACGAATTGCGCGATTTCCTCGCCCAGGCGCTGGCACAGGGTGGCGACCTGGCGCACGAGTTGACCATTGACGAGCGCATCTATCAGATGCAGACCGCCGCGGTGCGCGATTACCAGGGGCAGGTGACGGGACTGATGTGCGTGATGCACGACGTCACCGATTTGCGCAATCTGGAGCGCATGAAGAGCGACTTCGTCTCCACTGTCTCCCACGAACTGCGCACGCCGCTCACCGCCATCAAGGGGTTCATCCGCACGCTGCTCGACGACCCCGCCGGCGAGTATTTCGACCAGGACACGCGCATGGAGTTCTACGGCATCATTGATGCCGAATGCGACCGGCTGACGCGGCTCATCAGCGACCTGCTGAACGTGTCACGCATCGAGCGCGGCCAACCGCTGCAACTGCAATACACGGAGGTGGACGTGGCCGCCAGCGTGGAGCGCGCGGTGAGTTTCCAGCGCAGCTACGCCGACCGGCACACGCTGGAGGTGGAGATGCCGGACGCGCTGCCCACTATCATCGCCGACCGCGACAAGCTCGATCAGATCCTCACCAACCTGCTGGGCAATGCGGTGAAATACAGCCCGGCAGGCGGGGTCATTACCACTCGCGTGTGCCGGGACGGCGATAAACTGCTCTTCGCCGTCACCGATCAGGGCATCGGCATCCCGCACGACCAACTGGAGAAGATATTCGACCGCTTCCATCGCGTACACAGCGGCGACTCTCAGCGCGTGGGCGGCACCGGCATCGGCCTCTTCCTGGTGAAGAACCTGGTGGAAGCCCACCACGGCGTCATCTGGGTCGAAAGCACGCTGGGTAAAGGCTCCACCTTCTACTTCACCTTGCCGCTGGCGCCGCAGAGCGCGGAAGCGGTCTAATCCAGGTGCTTACCGAATCGAGTCGTCGAGTTCCTTGTTCTCCGCCGCATCTCATGCGTCTTATAGGGAATGCCCCCACGATTCTATCGGGGAGGCATTCCCTACAATAGCTGATACCATGCAAGGCGCATCGTGACAATCCGCGCCATTTATTCCCCGAAGCCGAAGGTCAGGCCCTCGGTGATAGGCAGCCCGTATTCGTCCGCCACGCGACAGTAGAAGCTCCAGCCCTCCCAGGCGCACTGGGTGCGGAGGAGCAGGGTGTTCTCACCTTTCTTCAAGGTCATCGTCACGCTGTCCTGGTCGGGGGCGCCGGCGCGGAAGACGTATTTACTGAAGATCTTCTCGCCATTGAGCCAGATGACCATCCCCTGGTCGCCGCCGGTGTAGAGAGTCACGGCGCGCTTGCGGTCGGAGGTAATTTTCGTATAAGCGTAGGCCACCGCGCCCTTATTCGGCTGCATCAGGCGCTCCATAAGCACCGGGCCGTCGCCAAGGGCTGGCTGGCCAGGCTTCAGGATGCGCGTCCAGCGCACCGGCTTCTCCACCTCTTTGCCATCCACGCGGTCGAAGCCGGCATACGTGGCGTTCTGATCAAATCCCTTCTCCGGTCCAAAATCGGTGAGTTTATTTTTCCAGGGCTCGTCGCGGCGCGGGAAGGAGCCGGCGACATACCAGTCGCGCACGTATTGCGGGCGGGATTCAGGACGATGCAGCGCCGCCAGCGTGGTCCCCGCGCGCAGGACGCGCTCCGCCAGCGCCTTGCCGGACGCCGGTTTCGCGATCAGCGGAATACGGTAGGCGGTCTCGCCATTCACCGTCACGGCGGCCGGATTGTTCAGCGCCGCGCCGTTCAACTCCACTGTCGGGGCATCCTTCAGTCCGAAGACGAGGAGCGCGGTGGCCATGTCCGACGTGTTCTGCTCGTCTTTCACGCCGTAGTTCACCCACACTTTCCCTTCCTTCGGGCGCACGATGCAGCGCAGCAGGCCGACGCGGCCATCCGCCCGCACACGCACGCCGCCGGGGACATCCAGCGCCCACAGCGTGGGATCGGGCAGCGGATTGAAGCCGGCGTAGGTGCCGGTAGTCGGCTCGGTCTGCAGGTAGGCCATGCGGCCGGTTGTACAGGTGAGCGTCGCGCCGTTCTTCTCCAATCGGCCGTTAGTCGCCTGCTGGGTGAGGCTGCTGTCGCGGTCCATCCCTTCCGGCAGATATGGCCACTGCGCGTTCACCGAGCGATGGGTAAAACACTCGGTGGTGGGCACCGCCTGCCACGGATACACCTGATAACCCGGTTTGAAGTCGATGGAGATGGTGTCTTTGCCGATGGCGCAGTCCACCTTCACCGCTTTCGCCGCCGCATCCCAGCGGTGCTCCAACTTCATACCGTCGAAGGATGCTTTGAACGCCGTGAAAGTGGGGTACTCCGTCACGTCGGCGACCTTGATGATGAAGCCGCCGTATGCCTGGTCAATCTTCGCGCCGTCCACGCCCGCCTGCGCCAGCGTCCTGGTGGACTTGTAGTTGTACTGATTGATGAGCAGCGTAGGTTTCGTGCGCCCGCCGCCCTGCAGGTTCTCCAACTGCGCGTCGGTCGAGATGACCACCTCGGCATCGCGGCCCAGGTCGGTGGAGGGCAGCGGGAAGAGGGCCAGGTAGCTGACACCGTCGTTGAGCCAGATCTTATCGCCGGCTTTACACATCACCGGGAACCGGGTCACGCGCTGGTCGTTCAAATACAGTTCCCAGGTGGGCTGCGGTTGGAAGCAGAAGAGGCCCAGCGTGGTCTGCAGGCTAATATCCTTCTCCAGATTGATGCTGTGGAACGGTTGGTTTTTAATGCGCGGGTCCAGCGGGCTGCTGAGCAACACCATCGTGTTCTTGTGCTGCAGTGTGACAAGGTTGCCGCCGCCAGAGGGCACGGCGCCGCCGTCCTGGGTAAGCAGCACGGGGGTGTTACGCGTATAGCGCATGAGCAGCGTGCCGGTGTCCTGCACCGTCCGCACGGGGCCGGGGATGCGTTTCCACTGCACCATGGCGGGCACGCTTTCGCCGGCACGTCAATGCTACTCATGCCGTAGTGGTGTCCCAGGTAGGAGCGCTTCCAGAGCGGCGTCTCGGCGAAATGGCCCCATTCCTTGGCGGAGGTGGTCATCTCGTAGGGGAGCGGCTTTTCGTCCACCATGTTGGCGGCCCATTCCGGCGCCCAGGGACCGGTGCGCGTCTGCAGAGCGATACGGCCCGCGGGGGCATTGTAATCGTAATCTTTCATACCATGCACGTCGCGGTTGCCCACGTCATGCAGCGTGCCGTTGTGCGACAGGGTGTGGATGATGTGTTCCAGTCCGCCCTGAGTGACCCAGAGGAAGCTCAGGCTGGTGCGGCCCGAGGGGG
>JAKIYB010000230.1:0-252 GCA_022708765.1 Armatimonadota bacterium
AGGCGAACTGCGAATCAATATCAATCCGCCCCGCCGCCTCTTTCCGGGCTGTATCCACCACTTTGCAGCGGATGATGCCCCGATACAGGCCCGGTTTGGCGTTCATATAGTAGGGGGAGTGCGCCATCAGCCCTGAACCAACGCCCTCCGGGCTGCGCAGCACCGTGCCGAACAGGCTGCCTTTATCCGGCAGAATGGTGCTCCACTTGCCACCGGCGTAGTTCAAGTCGCCAAGGTTCGGCATCGTTACTC
>JAKIYB010000230.1:262-7161 GCA_022708765.1 Armatimonadota bacterium
CCACGCGCTCCGGGGGCTTCGCCGCCCACGCCGGGGTGGGCGGGGGCGTGTAGGGGCGCAGTTGGATGCCGTCCAACCACAGCGCCGAGGGGATATTCGCGCCGCCCGTCTCCGCGCTGTGATTGCTTACCGAGGCGACGATGATAGCCAGGGTCGCGCCCGCCGGCGCGGTGATGAAATTATCGCGCAGGTCCCAGGGCAAGGGATGATAAGGAAAAGTGGGACCGACATGCCGACCGATCTGTTTTCCGCCATCGTCAAACCACTCCAGCGACATGAAGGCGTCCACGCCGAGGTACTTCCCCGGTTCGCCGAAGCCTTCGCTGCGGAAGCCGACGGAAAAGAGGTATGTCACGCCCGCCGTTACCGTGATGGGACGCGAGCGCAGCGATGCGCGGCTGGTATCGGGCAGCGTCAGTTTCAGCGATTGCTTGCCGACGAGGACGATTTTGGAATCAACGGCTCCCACGACTGGTTCGGCGGCGGTGATCTGCCAGTCTTTGGGCTGTCCGGTGTCATCCGCCATTTCAAAGCCGGCATTGAGCACCAGGTTATCGCCGAAGGTCTGCGCAATCACCAGGCTGAAAGCTGTGAGCGAGAGGAGACTACATATAAGGAAGCGGAGCATCGGCATTCTCCTCAATACTGGAAGACAACCAGTTTGTAGAAAATAACGCTGGGCACGGTGACGGTAACGTGATTGTTCGGCTGTAGTTTCATCAGCAGCGGAATCTGCCGCAAGGCGGGCTGCTCCGTTGGCTCCATGGGCTCGGCGGCGAGCAGCCAGGCCGCCTTTGGGCGCTTGCCGTTCAACGGCGCGCAGGTGACCATGATATCGCGCACGGGCGGTCGTAATTCGGAAGTGGGATTCTCCTCCACCTCCTCGGCTTTTGGCGGGTTGACGAGATTGACCAGCAGTTGGCGGCTGCCATCGGTGGCGCGGTTCCAGTAGACCATGTCGCGCCACCAGAGCGGGGTATCGGTTTTTACGTCCACCTCGTCTTTGATCTCCGGCAGCCAGTCGCGCTGACGTCCGAAGAAGCACTCGCTGTAGCGGGTCGAAAAATTGCCCAGGTTGCCGATTGGCTGGCGGCTGTTGTGGTAGCAGGCAATACGCCCGCCGGCGATGAGCCGAAAGATTGTCGAGTAAATTTTATCCACCGGGTAGGGTGTGCTGCCGCGGCGGAAGTCGAAGGGATTATAAATGCCGTCCCACTTATTGATCTGGTCGCCCCAGGAGGTCATGCGGCGGACATAGGCTGTCCAGTAATGATACGGCGATGATTTGGCTTGATACGTGCACGGCAGTTCGTCGAGCATCCAGCCGCCGTCGGCGCAGCGCTCACGCATGGTCAGCGGCATGTACTCGACCTCTTCCGGCGCGGCATAGTTGTAGCCAAAGGTGAAGTCCGGCAGTTCCTTGCGCACCAGCGCTTTCACCCGCTTCACCGCGGCGGCGCTGATGCGGTCGGCTTCCGCGTAGGTAAGCGCGACTTCCTGGCCGCTGAAGTCGCGCTCGCCGGGATAGACTTCCAGGTAGCGCACATCCATGCGAACGCCCTTGAAGCCCATCCCGCGCCCACAGGCGATATACTGGCGGGCGATATAGTCCTGCACTTCGGGCAGCGCATGGTTAAGGACGGCCTGGAAATGGATACGCGGATAACTCTCCGGGTCAAAGACGGCGTCATCCTTACGGCGATAGATTTCCCGACCGAGCATGGAATAATGCCCCACCTCCCCGGTGGCATCGAAAAGAAACCATTCCGGCCGCTGCTGAAAGAGGCGGTACCCCGCATCGGCCCAGGCGGTGCCATTTACATAAGAAACCGGCCAGAAGCCGGCCTGTGTCAGCAGCGCATTCTGCCGCTGGAGGAGCGTCTTGCTGCGATAAGTAAAGCGTCCTTCGCCGCCGGGGAACGGGTCTTCCACCGGAGCCAGATCGGCAATGTCGCCGGGCGCCCAGGAAAAATATTCCCAGTTCTCGCTGCCGGGCGAGTTCTTTTTGGCATATTGAATCCCGCGGAGACTGTCATGAATCGTTGCGGGGGCGACGAAAAAGAAGCCGAGGGTGTTGGGCGGCACACCGGCGCCGTCACGTTCGTTGCTGGTGGAGAGCCATAACGGCGTCTTCGTTACCGCGAAGAGGGCGGAGGCGCTGTCAACGACCGTCTCGCCGGCCAGCAGGGCTACCGCGATCTCCCGGCCGTATTCTTCGGCGCCAAGCTTCCACGCGGCGGTGGCGGTCCTCGTTTCGCCGGCTTTCACGATTAGTTGTTGCGTGAAGGCCAGTCGCTTGCCAGTCAGCCCCCAGCGCTCCTCGCCGACCACTTTCAGCGCGGCGTCGGCGCCGGTAGGGTTCGCGATGGTGATGCTTGCCGACACCTTCTCGCCCGGCGCGTAGCGCACCTTCGCGGGGGAGACGTCGGTGAGGAACGGCCCGGTGAATACCTGCGGTCGGATATCCGCATAATCAAGGTACAGCACCGGCTCGATGCCCGGCGAGTTTACCCGCCATTTGATCAGCAATGAAGAGGAGCGAAAAGTAGTAGCCGTCATGCCGGTATCCAGCAGGAAGGTGAGCGCGGTATAGCCGTCCTGCTTCAAGTTGATGCCGTAGATGGGAAAACTGGCATGCGCGGCCCAGATGCCCGTGGTTTTATCGTGGGCGGTGATGATGATCTCCAGCCCGTCAGAGAGCGGCAGCATGCCTTCGCCACGCACATGGAGCGTGACAAGGTTCTTCCCGCGCAGCGTCAGCTCCCGCGTGCTCATCTCTACGTTCCAGCCGTTGGTTCCCGGCTGGTGGGGGATACGGAGCGCCTTATTCGTAGACGACAGGTCGTCATCCACCATCTTCGCGCCGTAGCGCATCTGGTACGCTTTGTAGGTATCCGGTGTCTCCGTCTCCCAGGTGAGCGCGGCGGCGGAGACGGCGACGCACGCGCCGTACAACAACAACAGCAGCCGAATCAGCATGCGAGCCTCCCGTGATGAGAGATAGGGAAGGGATTCGCTGCTAACAAGGAATCTCCTGTTACGGGCCATGTCGTGGCGTTGCCTTGCATGATGCAACCGCCAGCGGGTAAGATACGTATAATTACCAGACTGTCTCTCACCAAAGGAGTCGCTCATGCGCCGTTTCGTCCCCATTTTCTTGTTCGGGTTTTGCCTGGGCGCGCTATATCTGGGCATGTTGCTGCTCGGTTGCGCGACGGAAGCATCAGCCGCCGATTGGCCACGCTTCCTGGGGCCGAGTGCCAACGGTATCTCCTCAGAAACCGGCATCAACAAGAACTGGAAGCAAAATCCGCCGACGGTGCTGTGGAAGGTTGACCTGACCGATGATGGTTATGCCGGGCCGGCGGTCGCGGGCAATCGCGTCTTCATCGTGGACCACCAGGGTAACCAGGACATCCTGCGCATGCTCGATGTGAATACCGGTCAGGAGAAAGGCCGCTACAGCTATGATGAGCCTGCAAACAAAAATTATGGCTTCGCGCGCTGTACGCCGCTCATCGCCAATGGCAAAATCTACACCGTCAGCTACTCGGGCACCGTGCTCTGCCTGGATATGAAGAGCGGCAAGCCGGCGTGGACGCGCAATCTGGTGAAAGAATTCGGCGGCCGGGTCATTGACTGGGGTTACTCCTGGTCCATGATCATTGATGATAACAAACTCATCGTGCAGCCGGGCGGTCCGAACGCCGCGGTGGCCGCGCTGAACCCCGCCACCGGCGCCACCATCTGGGCCGGCGGCGGCAGCGACAAGAACGGGTACGCCACGCCCGTGGTCGCCACGCTAAACGGGAAGAAGCAGTACATTATCTTCACCGCAGAGCGTCTGATGGGCGTAGACCCCGCTAACGGCCGGACGATCTGGTCCTTCCCCTGGAAGACGGGGTGCGACGTCAACGCCGCGACGCCCATTGTGATGGGGAATACGATCCTTATTACCACGAACTACGGACACGGTTCGGCGTTGGTGCAGGTAAATGGCGCTACCACCCAGCAGGTGTGGAAGAACAACATCATGTCACGCTTCACCACGCCGCTTTATATTGGTGGCTACTGCTATGTCACGACCGAAGCGAATCAGCTCACCTGCTTTGATCCGAAAACCGGCGACACGAAGTGGACACAGCGTGGCTTCGGTTGGGGCGGCCTCTGCGCTGTAGACGGCGCCATTATCGTTTGCGACGGCAACTCCGGCGACGTCGTGCTGTTCGATGCCGACCCCACGGCATATAAGGAACTTGGCCGCGTGAAACCGCTGGGCGGACAGAGTTGGACGGCGCCTATCGTCGCTAACGGCAAACTGATCGTGCGCAACAAGAAAGCCATCGTGGCGCTGTCATTGAAATAGTGCCTCAGCCCGCGAAACACACGCAAACCGCCGTCCTGTCCGCCATGCTGGACAGGACGGCGGTTTGTCGTAATATTCTCGCATTGCCTGTGAAGACACACCTTATACTCTGCAAAGATGGACGTTGTTGGAGCGCAGGGAGGTGTGTGGTGAAATCGGGAAAGGCGAAAGAGGAGGGCGGAAATCGCGCCGGCCCGATGATTATTACCCCGGATACTGCCTTCGGCATGACCGCGGAAGCGATCAACGCGCGAGATGCATGCGGCCGCAACGCGCTGTTTCTGGCGGTCATGCAGGGCACGCCGGAAATTGTGGATATCCTGCTGCAGCGCCACGCCGAAACGGACGTGCACGATCACCTGGGGCGTACGCCGCTCCATGAAGCGGTAGCGCAGAGCAATCCGCTGATCATCACTCATCTGCTCGATTTCGGCGCTGACATTGACGCGCCTACCCGGTTGAATCAGACGCCCCTCTTCTTTGCCGTACGTTTTGGCTTTCGCGACGTGGTGGAAATGCTGCTGGAGCGCGGCGCGAATGTTAACGCGCGGGACGTCTACGGGCGCACGCCGCTGCATGAGGCGATTGATACCGACAACCTGCGCATGGTCGAGATCCTGTTGCGCCATCATGCCGACCCGTGCCTGAAAAACGACCGCGGGGAAGATGCCGTGGCTACCGCGGAGGCGCATGGGTACGTCCCTATCGTCGCCCTGCTTGAGCGCGTCATGGCGGGGCGGGAACGGATGACGGTTGAGGAACCGTCATCCGCTCTGACGCCGCCGCCTCACGGTGAAATCCCCGAAATGGTGACGAAAGACCCGCCAGCGGATCCATCACCGGTAGATTCGTGGAGTGCTTTCCTGGATGCGCTTCCCGGCAGCGTCTACCTGCTGCATCCCGACGGCACGTATGCTTACCTGTCGCCGGGGGCCGCGCGGCGTTTGGCGGTGGCGCCGGAAACCTGCCTGGGCAAGCCGTGGAACTGCGTTCCATTGCCTCAACAGGCGGCGGTGCCATTTGAGGCGCGGCGACAAGAAGTAATCAGCACCGGCGAAGCGGTGTCCGGCGGGTTGCGTATCACCCTTGAACAGGGGTGTCGCTGGTACGATTACACGGTATCACCGATTCACGACGGCGCGGGCGCCGTGGCATACGTGATGGTGACGCTCCGGGAAAATCCGGCGCGCCTGGAGCTAGAAGAGCATCTCACTCGCGCGCGCTATGCGCTTCATGAGGCGGAAACGAAGCTCAGTCGCGCGCGCACGGCATGTGAACTGCTGGAGCGCGCCGGTCACGGCGCGCGGCTTGCCGAGCAGGCTTTCCTGGGCGCCGGAGTGCTGCTGGTGCTGCTCGATGTTCACGGCCATATTCTGCGCGTGAACCACGCGTGCGAGACGGCGAGTGGGCAGCCGGAGTGCGCGCTGCGCGGAGAAGCATTCTGGGCGGCGCTGGTCACGCCTGACGAAGAGGCGCACGCGCGGGAGGCGTTCGCGCAGGTATTCGTCGTGTCTCCGTGCGCTTGCCGTCTGGTTCTCGCCGGCAGCGACACTTCACGCCGTCCCGTGGAATGGCTGCTGACGACGCTGCCCGATGTATCTGGTGTCGCGGCCGGCGTGGTCGGCGCAGGTCGGGTGTCGGAGGTTGTCGGGATAGAAACAGCGCCGGTGTCCCTGCTGCTTCCGGAAGAGCAGGAGGAACACCGGCAATCCGCGGCCTAACGCGAGCATATGCGCGTTACAGCTTCAGATCAATGATCGCCGATACGCCGGCGCCATTCACCCGAGCGAGACTACTGCCCGGGATCTTCGTGCTGATGGGAATCAGCAGCATGCCGCCGGCTTTCCCCATTTTGCCTTCTACCGCGGCCAGCGCCTGCACTTTCCGCACGGCTGATGCGGCACCCACCACCTGTGCCGCGCCGATGTATGCCCCCTGCCCGACGGAGAAGATGGGCACGACTTTTGTCTGACCGGCAGCTTCAGCTTTACGCGCGCTCAGCAGATCATTGATGAAGTGATTGATCTGCGGACCGAACTGACTTACCGCCAGTAGTACGCCTCCCACTTTCAGCACTTCGGTCGTGCCGATTTTCAGGGCATGCGCCGGGCGCGCGTAGAGACCCATCGCTAACATGCCGCCCAGCAAGACGCCGGTCACCGCCAGCGCGAGAATACGTGATTGTCCTGGTATCATGGTATTACCTCCTTACCGGCGATGCTTGCAGCCGTGATGATGTTTGTGGCCGGACGCCGCCTTGCGCGGGGGTTGTTTCTGACTCTTCGATTTTGACTTTGCTTTCGCCGCTGGCTTCGCCGGCTTCTTTTTCGAAAAGTCCATGAGCTGGTAATCCACCACGCCGGTGACCGCCGTGCCCTGCACGCGGTTAAGACCGGTGAGACTGGACGAGGGAATGAACACGCGGACGCGCGCCGCGCGCTGGAATTCCAGATCCACCTGGAAGACCGCCTCGACCTGGTTGATGCGCTCCTGCGGGCCGATGACCTGCGCCGCGCCCAGGCGCACGCCCGGC
>JAKIYB010000231.1:0-306 GCA_022708765.1 Armatimonadota bacterium
CCAAGGCGGCCGTTCCGTTCGAGCAGCAGAACACGGTATCCTTGTCGGGCAGCGGCAATGGCTGCAGACACCCCACCCAGGCTACCGCCGGCTACTAAAATGTCCCATTGAGACGATTTCCCGTTCATCATTACTCACCTTCGAAATCTGTGGCGATCACCACCGGGCAAGGCATTCTGCCACTTTCGGATTCCTTCGCTTACCCAATCTGTTTCTCCTGCCAGGGGGTGCCTCGCCGTCATCGTGAAGCCACAGCTAAGCTTTCTCTTCCTATACCTTTGTTCTCCCTGAATATGGCGTGTATGA
>JAKIYB010000231.1:319-3449 GCA_022708765.1 Armatimonadota bacterium
GCACCTCATATTCACAGCCGAGTGCCCGATTTGGATGATCCCTGCCATAGTTGAAGTGTCAGAAGTAGTTTATGCTATACTGACGGTAGCTTGATAGCGTTTGGCCGGGATATGTCATGATGCAGTTGACCGTCGTGTTGATACTCGTTCTGGTATGCCTGTTATCGCTTGTACCGTCGGATGCGGTAACGTTCGCGACGTATGCGGTGCCGGAAGGGGCGCCGCGGAGCGACGACTTTTCGGTGCGGGTACAGGGGCGGGCGTGCGGGGTGTATGCAAATCAGCATCACGCCTTCACCGGCTTCTCGTTTGGCGATGGCCCGGTGACGGTGGAGATTACTTGCCGCTTTACCGTCAACGCCGTCGTGATTCGTCCCCTGGCGGCGGGAATCACGGCGATGCGGCAGGGCAACATCATCACGTTTACCCTGAAGCGTCCACAGAAGTTGAGCGTGGAGGTGAACGATGACCGCTATCTGTTCCTCTTCGCCGATGCCCTTGAGCAGGAGGTGCCGAAACGCGGGGACGCTAATGTCATCTGGTACGGTCCCGGGTATCACAACCTGGCGGGGAAACAGATCGTGCTGGAATCGCACCAATGGCTGTATATCAGTGGCGGCGCATACCTGGACAACGTGGGGGCATTGCTGATTTCCAATGCGCGGGATGTGCGAGTGAGCGGGCGCGGTGTGTTAGGAGGCCCTACGCGCGTCTTCGGAAGTTCTTCAGTGGATATCGAGGGCATCGTCATTGCCCCACGCGCGCGCACATGGATGAACAAAATCGATGTCTCCCAGCATGTCCGCTATCGGAGCGTCAAAGCGCTGGCGGGCGATGATAGCGTGGTGAACTATGACGGATTTGACGTCATGAGCGGCTGCCATCACATTACCATTGACGACGTTTTCGTGCGCGCGACCGACGATGTGCTTTCGATCAAGCATCACCCCACCAGTCCTGTGTATTGGTGTTCGAAAGCGCCGATCAGCGATATTACCTTTTCCAACGCGATAACCTGGAACCACCGTGGCGGGGGGATTATCCGCATTGGGCCGGAAACCATCGGCTCGTCCATCGAGCGGGTGACCATACGGAACATGGAAGTTATTCACCATGACAGCGGCGCTGTCTTTGAAATTCGCACCGTTGATGGCGTACGCATTTCGGATATTGTCTACGACGGCGTTCGGATCGAATCGGCCAGTCGGCCGATATTTCAGTTCGATATGGGAGATTGGTATAAAGTCGGATCGCAATACGGGCATGTGACAAATCTCTACTTTCGTGATATCGCTGTGCAAGGAGATGCGAAGCAAGGGATGATCCGCGGCGCGAATGCGCAACATGGCTTTGCGGATATCTACTTTAACAACGTGTGCTGGAATGGGGAAGTGATGAAGGCCGGGCGCCAGGTGGTTGCCGGCGCCGGCGTTACGATCGGAGCCGATGCCCGACCTGTTCGGGACGCGTCGCCGCCACAAGTATTGGACGCGACTGCGCTGATCACGGACCCCGCCGAAAAATCGGCACGGGTCTACGTGCGCTTTTCCGAGCCTGTGGATAGAGACACGGCGGAGCAACCGGCGAACTATGCCATCAGTGGCGAGGTGCGCGTGTTGGCGGCACAACTGGACCATCGCTTTCGGCAGGTGATCCTCAGTACAACGGGCATGGCCGGTACCACGCCATACACATTGACAGTGGGGAAGGTACAGAACATGGCCGGTACGGGCTCACTTCCCAACACCTCGCGTGCCATCACCATGCAATCCGCGGTGAAAGCCGTGGACAGTGATCTTCAAGGCTGGCGCGGCTGGTGGCGGGAGCAGTATAACCCCGTCGCGATGCACGTCTATCGTAACCGTCCTGATATTCAGTATGCGCCAGGCTACCTGCTGATGAACCGTTACCTCACCGCAGACGGGTGGGCCTGGTTCGGGCATGACGCCGATGTAAGTATCCGTGGCCGGACGATATGCGCCGGTCAGCGCTTCTGGCCAGTATACACCTGGATGGCCCCTGCCGAGGGTACGGTACGTCTCACCGGCACCATACGGCGAGCAGGGGAATCAGCCGCGAGCCCGCGTGTTCGCATTGTGAAAAACCTCGACGGTACACGATTGCCGAAAGACGACGTGACGGTGTGGGATTGGCAAGCAATCACCGAAACAGAAATCGTGCATGATGTGACGACCGAGGTGACCGCCGGAAGCGTGGTAAGGTTTATCGTGGCCGGCGCGGGCGCAAGCGTGCAGTGGGAGCCAGCGGTGGCATATGTGACGAAGTGATGGAATTGCCCTTACGGCTGCGCAAGCTGCTGCTGAAGGCGCATGAGCGGAAAGATTGAGTCCTTTCGTCCGTAGCGCGCGCCCGCTACGGACGATTTGCTACGCCATCGTCGCCAGCATCGCCTCCGTTACCGGATACGTTAACGGTTCACCGGTGAGGAAGCGGTCCAATTCGTCGAGGGCGAAGTCGGCCATGCGGTGGCATTCGTCGGCCATGGAGCCGGCGATGTGCGGGGTGTAGATGACGTTAGGCAGCGTCCAGAAGGGGCTGTCGGGGACGGGCGGTTCGGGGTCGGTGACGTCGAGTACGGCGCTGATGCGGCCCGTTTGCAGTTCGGCGAGGAGGGCGGCTTCATCCACCAGCGCGCCGCGGGCGGTGTTGATGAAGAGGGCGCCGTCTTTCATGCGCGCCAGCAGGCCGGCGTGAATCATGTGGCGCAGGTGCGGCAGGTTGGGCGCGTGCAGCGAGACCACGTCGGCGGCGGCCATCAACTCCGGAAGTTCCACCTTCGTCGCGCCCAGCCGCACCGCTTCTTCGACGGTAACAAAGGGGTCGGCGAGCAGCACATCCATGTCGTAGGAGCCCAGCAGGCGCAGCGTCTCGCGGCCCACCAGGCTGGCGCCGATGATCCCAATCGTGCGGTGGTAGTTGCCCGGCACCGCGCGCGGCGCGGTATAGTCCTTGCCCATGAAGCGCCAAAAGTCTTTTTGCCAGAGGACGACCACTGCCACGGTATACTCCGCCACCGGCACGGCGTTGGCGGGCGCGGCGGAGGAGACGACGATGCCGTGTGCCCACAGCGCCGGCGTGCAGAAGCCTTTCACCGAGCCGGCGGCATAAA
>JAKIYB010000231.1:3482-7157 GCA_022708765.1 Armatimonadota bacterium
CATCTACCTTCGGCATGCCCCAGGTAGAGATGATGCATTCCGTTTCGCCCAGCCGTGCCAGCGCCCCCGCCGCGTCCCCCTCAAAACAGGCATCAACATACTCCCCCATCTCGCGCATCCGAGCGACGTGGCGCTCGGTGAAGACGTTGGCAACATTGCCGGCGGGAGCGAGCAGGGTGATGATGGGCATGGTGAGATCTCCTTTATCTGGGAGTTTCGTCGTGGGGTGAGGGGATTCCTTGCGGGAATTCAAGGCCCAATCAGCTCAAACACCGGACCGAGCATCCCAATATAGAAGGAGATGACGAAATACGCCACCGCGCCGGCGACGAGGAAGAAGAAGAGCAGGTAGATTTGCGTGGGGAGGACTTTCGCCTGGGCTTCAACTTCCATCTGCACGTATTCCGCCACTTTGCGGAGGGAAGCGGGGAGGCTGCCGCTGGTTTCGCCGGTGCGCAGCATGTAAATGACTTCCGGGGAGAAGAAGTGTGACTCCTCGATGATATTGGTGATGGATTCGCCCTGAGTGATGCGGCCGATGTTCTTCTCGGTGACGCGCACCAGATGGCCGTTGCCGCTGGCGCGAGCGGCGGCGGTCATCGCCTCGATGGCGGGCACACCGGCGTTCCACAACGCGCCGAGTACCAGCGCGTAGCGCGCGCGCATCATGTTGCGGATGAGCGGGCCGAACATGGGCAGGCGGGCGAGGAGGGCGGCGTTCATTGTCATGCCCTGGCGCGTGCGGCTCCACAGCACCAGCCCGTTCCACGCCAGGATGAGCGCGGCCAGCACGTAGACGAACTCCACCGCTGCTCGCTGCGCAGCGGCGATGACGGCGTTTATGCCCTGCGCGCCGGCCAGGTTGCGCAGCAGCAGCCCGACGAAGATGGCAACGAGCACTACGGCGATCAGGTAAACCAGGCTGGAGAAGATCTTGCGCCGCAGTTCCATCTCTAATTCCAGCGTGTTTGCCACCTCGGCGGCGGAGGTGTGGATGTCGCCGGAAAGCTCGCCCGCGCGCATGATGGCCACTTCCCACTCGACGAAGATGGTGGGATAGGAGACCATGCCGGCGGTGAGCGGTTCGCCGCGCTGCGCGAGAGTAGAGAACTCGCGGATCATCGGGCGTAGGTGCATCGGGAGTTGGTTCTCCAGGTGGGACAGCGCCGCCACCATGGGGATGCCCGCCTTCAGCAAGTGCTCCAACTGGCGGAAGAACTGCGCGCGCTGGGCGAGGGTGGCGCTGAGGAAGAAGAGCGGTCGCCGCCAGACGGGAACGGAGATGTCGTTGGCGACCGCGCGTGTCTTCGGCTGGGGGCGGGGAATCTCCGGCTTTTGCGCGGGTTGAACGGGCGCGCTCGGTTTCGCCGCATCGGTAGGAGCCAGCTCCTTCCGGCAGTTAAAGCACACCCGCTTCTTCGCGCTGTTCTCCGCCCCGCAGTGCGGGCATGGGATCATAGTAGAGGACATCAGTTGGTATTATAGCAGAAACGCGGGTGGGTCGCTTCGTGGGCGGCGCTCACCTCTCCCCCTCCCCTAAGCGGGGAGGGGAGAGCCGGAGTATAGAACCGAAGCTGGAATCATCCTTCCACCTGTCCCCCTCCCTTCATAAGGGAGGGGTTGGGGGGAGAGGTGAACGCCGGTAGGACAGAGAATGACGGCAACAGAAGGTATACATTATGCGTATCCCCGCCCATTACTACCAGCAATTCGACGCCGACTTCACCCTCGAACACCCTGTTGAGGGGTATGAAGGCTGGAAGACGGCGGAACTCGACCTCGATCCCGCGCATACCGCGGTGGTGGTGATGCACGCCTGGGATCTGGGCACGATTGAGGAGCATCCGGGGCAGTTTCGCTGCTGCTATGAGGTGATGTCTACCTATGAAGTGTGCCGCGAGGTTTTCCCCGGCCTGCTGGCGGCGGTGCGCCGGTCGCCGTTCCACCTTTTCCATGTAGTAGCGGGCGAGAGTTACTGCAACGACTACCCCGGCTACCAGCGCGCGAAGGCGCTGGCCGGGCCGGACCCTGAGCCGCGGCGGGTGGATGCCGACCCCTCGTATGAAGCGTTGAATAAGTTTCGTGCCGATGCCGTCTTCCCCGGCGCGCATAACGTACGGGACTGCCGGGACGCCTGGCAGCGGGTGCGATTCCCCAGGGAAGCCGAACCACTGGGCGACGAAGGCATCGCCAAAGACGGGCGCCAGCTTTTCGCGCTCTGCAAAGACGCGGGGGTGAACCACCTCATCTATGCCGGATTCAACATTGACTGGTGCCTGCTGATGTCGCCGGGCGGCATGGTGGAGATGTCCGGATACGGCGTCATCTGTTCCGCCTTCCGCGATGCCGTCACCGCCGTCGAGAACGCGGAAACGATTCGCAATCATGTCGGCAAGGAGATCAGCCTCTGGCGGGTGTCGGTCGGCTTCGGCTTCGTGTTTGAGACGCCGGAGTTTATCGGGGCGATTGAGCGGAGTGCGTGAGTGAACCCCTCCCCCCAGCCCCCTCCCCCTTCAGGAGAGGGGGAGTGAGTGGATATGCGGGAACGGTTTTATCTTGTGCGCTCCCCCTCTCCTGAAGGGGGAGGGGTCCGGCTTTAGAAAAGGTAAAACATGATCGGACCAACCAGCACTACTATTGACTGGCAGCTTCACACCGGGAAGACCGTCGTCTGGCCGGTGGGGGCGTTTGAACAGCACAGCGCGCACCTGCCGCTGGATACCGACGCCATCATCGGCGACCTGTTCGGGCACTACCTGGCGGAGGAGTTGGGGGCGGCGCTGCTGCCCACGCAGCGTTTCGGCACCAGCCTGGAGCAGACGGGGTTTCGCGGCACGCTCACCCTGCGCCCGGAGACGCTGATGGCCATCGTGCGCGACGTGGCGGACGAGGTGGAGCGGCAGGGCTGCCTGGTTCCCGTCGCCCGTGATATCAACCGCCAGGACCGCCCGCTGAAGATCCTGCTGGTGAATTTCTGGGAGTTCGCCAACCCGCAGACCATGCGCGAGCTGTGCGGCGGCGCCCCGGTGTGCCACGCCGACGCGTTTGAAATCTCCCTCTTTCAGGCGGTGGCGCCGGAGCTGCTGCGATCCAGCGCGCCGGATATCGTCCGTCCCGACGAACCGCTGCCGCTGCAGCAGGGCGACCTCACCACATTTGGCGTGGGTACGCTGTCGCCGGGGGGCACTGGCGGCTTCCCCTCGCGGGCGTCAAAAGAGGCAGGGGAGCGCCTGCTGGCCTCTATCAAGGCGGGGATGCTCGCCTTCACGCGCGACCGGCTGGCACGGTTGGACGCGCAGCCGCGCTACGCGGGCCGCGGCGGCCTTGCCGTGCGCAATATGACGGCGGATGATCTGCCCGAGGCCATGCGGCTGAAAACCCTCGCCGGCTGGAACCAGCTTGAGCCCGACTGGCGCATCTTCCTGGACGACCCCGCGCGCTGCTTCGCCTGCGTGCAAAACGGGAAGGTTGTCGCGACGACGATGGGCATTGACTACGCCGGTGTCTCCTCATGGATCGGCATGGTGCTGGTGGACCCGGCCTTCCGCCGCCTGGGCATCGCCACCCGGCTGATGGCGGCGTGCGTAGAGAGCCTGGCGCACTGCCGCTGCATCAAGCTGGACGCCACCCCCGCCGGGAAGACGGTCTATGACAACCTGGGCTTCGTGGATGAAT
>JAKIYB010000232.1 GCA_022708765.1 Armatimonadota bacterium
CGGCGTCATCGCCTGGGAGCCGAACGAGGTGGAGATCACCAGCCTCCTCGGCGACGGTTCCGCCACACTGCAGATCGAAGTCATCGGCCACCGCCGCAACTCCCACGGCCCCTTCCACCTCACCGAAAAATGGCCCAGTTGGACCGGCCCCAGCGAGTACCAGCCCGGCCCCAGCCGCTGGCAGGATGAATACCAACTTGTGCCGTGCGGGCTGATGGCGGCGCCGGAATTGGTGGTGAAGAAATGAACATGGGCGGGCGGTCCCGATGCAGTCGGGATCGCCCCGTCAAGCCCAAAGGGCTCGACGGGAAGTTGGAATGTTACAGAGAATTCGGGGAAGGAATCTGCGAGTTGCTTCTGCATTGCTGATACTGTGAGATAACCAACCACTTAGTCTGATGTTCCGAAAGACAGGCAACAACCGGCTCGAATCTGATGACGGCGTTATCATCACCATCATTCCACGCGGCATTATTGCCACGCTGGTATACGAAGATGGCGATGCCGCATATCGCGTTCCGGTAGAGTTGCTGGGTGGTCAAGAACCTGTTGGCTTTAGTGAGTGGCAGATTGTTAGAGCTCATCCGGATGGCTGTTCAGAAGGAATACCCAATCACCTGCAGCAGCATATCGCGCGTGCGATTCGCAATGCATTTGCTGATGTTGGCATACCTATTGCCGTAACCTGGCAGGGGCGTGCTGCTGACAGATTGTTCCCCGACGAGGATGGGATTCGGTAAAACCTGGGAAACTGTTTGCACCTGAAGTCGCCCTTTCGGGACTCGGTCATCGGTTCGATTTGATCCACAGATTCCGCTCTCGCTTCACCCGTGGCTAGCGGCTTCGGCGCCTTCGGGGTCGTGGCCTTGCTCTAGAAGGATAGCGGCTGAGGCATCCTTGCCGTTATCGTCGCCGTCGAGAACGTCCTCCGCGGAAGCTCACCCGCTTCCGCGGAGGAGGACCCCGTCGTCGGCATCTTCCTCCTCGGATTCGAGCTGACGGACGGCGGTGATTTCCAGGCGGCTGACGCGACGACCGTCCATTTCCAGCACCTTCAGGGTGATACCGTCGCGCGCGGTGGTGTCGTTGACAGTGGGGATGCGGCCGAAAGCCCAGAAGGCGTAGCCGCCCACGGTGTCGCAGGCTTCCTCGCAGGGGATGTCACGGCCGACGGCTTCTTCCAAGTCGCTCATCGGCAGGCGGCCGTCCACCTGCCAGGCGCGTTCGCCCATCGGGGTAATCCAGGCCACCTCGGCCGGTTCGAATTCGTCGGGTAACTCGCCCACCAGTTCCTCCAGCAGGTCGTAGAGCGTTACCAGCCCCAAGGTGCCGCCGTATTCGTCCACCAGCACGGCCACGTGCTGGCGGCGGCGCTGCATCTGTTTCAGCAGCAGGTCCACACGAATGGTTTCCGGCACCAGCAGCACGTCGCGCATGATGCTCCGTAGATCGCTCGCCGGGTTCTCATGCGCCAGCGCGTAGAGGTCTTTCGTATGCACGAAGCCGATAACGGTATCAATATCACCATGGATGACGGGGTAACGCGAGTGTTCGCCTTCGCCGGCGATGCGCAGGTGTTCCTCCAGTGTATCCTCGATATCGAGGGCGATGATTTCCGTGCGGTGCGTCATCACCTGGCGCGCCAGGCGGTGGCCGAATTCGAAGACGTTGTCGAGCAGTTCCGCCTGCGTCTCGCGCAGCGTGCCGCCGTTTTCGGAGTGCGCCAACTCGTGCTCGCTGGCAGGCTGGATGCGGAAGAGGCGCAGCGTAGCGTTCGCCACCCAGGTGAGGGCGACGATGAAGGGTCGGAAAAGCCAGTAAAAGGCGGTGATGGGCCGCGCCACCCACAGCGTGACCGCCTCCGACTGCTGGATCGCCAGCGATTTCGGCGCCAGTTCGCCGTAGACGATGTGCGCGAAGGTGATGATCAGGAAGGCAATCGCAAACGAAATGAGCTGGATGCTTCCCTGCTCGAGCTGCAGGCCGAGCATCATCAATAGCGGCTCCACCAGGCGGTGCGACACCACCGGCTCGCCCACCCACCCCAGCGCCAGGCTGGCCATGGTGATGCCGAGTTGGGTGGCGGAGAGGTAGGCGTCGAGTTGACGAATGGCGCGCAACGCGATTTTCGCGGTGGCGTTTCCGCCGTCGGCCAGCTCTTTGATGCGCGTGCTGCGCACTTTTACGATGGCGAATTCAGTCGCGACGAAAAAGCCGTTCAGCAGCACGAGGAAAATCGTGAGCAGCACGAGGAGCACGGTTCGCAAACCGTCGTCGGGGTGGCCCGGCACAGGGGGGTTGGCGCCCACCTGCGCCAACCATAAGTGGGCTATACTACTGCCGTCGTCCATATCTGTTCGCGGCCCGCGCATGCGGGCATGGCAATACCTCCATCACCAGTATAACACAGATTGTGGGTATTGTTGTCAAGCCCCGCCCACGAGCGACTGGATGACAGGGATGCCGCCATCGCACGCGCGGCGACGTCGCGGCTTCTTGACACCCGTTGAAATCTCGCGCAATCGTCACCGCCCAACGCCGGGAACATCCTCCCTGCGGAGGGAACGCGATGTCACGGTACCGGCATTACATTCACTACCCGGATGACTACGCGAGTGATGCGGGAAGACGCTGGCCGCTGATTCTCGCCTTGCACGGGGCGGGGGAGCGAAACGTGCCGCTGGAGACGCTGAAACAGCACCATTATTTCCTGCCGATGTATCGCCTTACCACTGCGGAATACGCGGGGATCGTCGTCATTCCGCAGTGTCCGCCGCGCGAGTACTGGGAGCCGGAGGCGCTGGATGCGCTGCTTGCGCACCTGTTGAACAGCGAGGCGGTAGATGAAGACCGTGTCTATCTGACGGGTTTCAGCATGGGTGGCTACGGCACCTGGTACACCGCCGCCGCTTATCCGCACCGCTTCGCCGCCATCGCGCCCATCTGCGGCGGCGGCAACCCGGCGGACGCCGTCGCATTGAAAGCGATGCCCACCTGGGCTTTCCACGGCGCGAAGGATGACGTGGTGCCGGTAGAGGAGACGCTGGAGATGGTCGCCGCCCTCCGTGCCCTCGGCGGTGAGCCGCGCGTCACCATTTACCCCGGAGGCACCCACGGCGTCTGGGACGAAACCTGGAAGAACCCGGAACTCTACGCCTGGTTCCTGGAGCACCGGCGCATAAAATCGTCATCGTCGTCATAAAAACGCGCATACGTGAGGGCGAGTACCCAGTATACTCGTCCTCGAAGATGCCGGCTCGTGAGGATACTCGCCCGCCCAGTTTTGCCTTATCCCTTTCATCGTGCAAACCGCCAGCGCTTCACATCTCCCCCCATACCCGGTACAATATGGCGCCATGAGTCGTCTTGTCCCTGTGCTGCTGCTGCTTATCCCCATCCTGCTGTCTGCTGGTGAAAACCTGGCGCCATTGGTATCCGCGAAGGCGGCCATCCTCATGGACCGACAAACCGGTCTGGTGCTGTGGGAGAAGAACGCCGACTGGCGGCTGCCGATGGCGAGCACGACGAAGATCATGACGGCGATGGTGATCCTTGACCACGGCGGTGACCGATTGGACGAGACGGTGACGGTGAGCCAGCGGGCTGATGACGTGGAGGGCAGCAGTCTCTTCGGCGCCGGTGACACGCTGACGCTGCGCGATTTGCTGAAAGGCGCGCTCATCCGCTCGTCCAACGAGGCGACCATCGCTGCCGCCGAATACCTGACACCGACGCATACGGTGGCGGAGTTCGTCGGGTGGATGAACGACAAGGCCGGCGAACTCGGGCTGACGCGCACACGCTTCGTGAATACACACGGGCTCTACGAAGAGGGGCATTACAGCAGCGCGCGCGACCTGGCGGTGATGACGCGCCACGCGCTGTCGCGCTATCCGCTCATTCGCGAGATCTCCAAGGTGCGTTTCACGCAGGTGGAGGCGTTGCCGCGGGGTATGGTGAATCTGGAGAACAGGAACAAGCTTCTGGGCCAGGCCGTACCGAATATACCCGGCTCCATTTTCGATGGCGTGAAGACGGGGTATGTTCGCCTGTCCGGACCATGCCTGGTGTCGTCGGCCACCCTGAATGGCTGGCAGCTCATCGGCGTGGTGCTGAACAGCCCGGACATGTGGCTGGATACGAAAGCGCTGCTGCATTACGGCTTCACGCGCTACGAGTGGCATACCTATGCCGGCGATGATACGGCGGCGTACGAGGCGCCCGTGGCCTTCGGCGCCGCCCGGCGCGCGGTGCCGGTGGGCGCAAAGACACCACTAGGCGTACCGGTGATGAAGCTGCAATTTCGCGGCGGGGGTGGTGATGACGAGGTGCGCTTCACGCCCGCACGGGCGCTGCGCGCGCCGATTGCGCGGGGTGAAGAGATCGGCACGCTGTCGGTCTATCGCGATGGCCGCGCGCTAATCGCGGCGCCGGCGGTCGCGTTACGGGCGGTACCGGTGGCCGGGTGGCTGCGCGCATTGCGCGTCATCGGATATGCGCTGGGGGCGCTGCTGCTGCTGGTGATTGTGGGGAAATTGTATGGAACGCGTGCAAAAACTGCTCGCCGCCGCCGGCGTAAGCTCGCGGCGCAACGCGGAGAAGCTGATCCTGGAAGGCCGGGTGACCGTTAACGGCGAGGTGATCTCGCTGCTCGGTACAAAGGTGGACCCGGAGCAGGACGTGGTGACGGTGGACGGCAAACCGATTCAGATGAGCACGCCGCGCACGCTCATGCTCAACAAGCCCGCCGGCTACATCACCACGCGCAGCGACCCGCACGCCCGCGACACGGTGATGAGCCTGGTGCCGGAGATTCCCGGTCTGCACCCCATCGGCCGGCTGGACAAGGACACCACCGGCCTGCTGCTGCTTACCAATGACGGGACGCTCACCAATGCCCTCACCCACCCGCGCCACCGGGTGAACAAGACCTACCACGCCTGGGTGCAGGAAATCCCCACCGAGCGCGCCGTGCGCAAGCTGATGACCGGCGTAGAGATCGAGGGAAAGAAAACCGCCCCGGCGCAGGTGGAGGTGCTGCGCGTAGACAAGCATCGCACCCTCCTCGCCATCACTATCCACGAAGGCCGCAAGCGCCAGGTGCGCCTCATGTGCGCCGCCGTCGGCCACCCCGTCATCTCCCTTACCCGCGTCAGCCTCGGTCCCCTCGTTCTCGGCCACCTGAAAGAGGGCAAGTGGCGCGACCTTTCTCCGGCAGAGGTGCAGTCGCTCTTCCGCGCGGCGGGGGTGAAGGAGCGGGAAGACAAATAGAATTGCGGTGGCAGTCGCCCGGTTCAGGTTAGGCTTGGTTCTTACCTCACCGCCGCTCCCACCTTCCCCAATTGCCGCACAAACGCATCGGGAATGCTCCCGTCGGGGGTGATGGGCACGTCCCAGGTGACGACGCCGCCGTGCTGGACGATATACCGCGTATACCCGACAACGAGTTCGTCGGGAAAGCGGGGGGCGCCGTGCAGCCACCAGTCGCCGAGGAAGCAGAGGACGTGGAACTGCGCGCCGTTGACGGTGTCACGGATGGGGCCGAAATTGCAGTATACCGCGTTATCACCGTAGCCAAAAGCGCCCACCGGCAGATCGCCGGAGAGTTCCCCGGCAGTGAATTCTTCTTCCTCCCAGTGGCTGCGCACCGGCACGTAGACGCCGGGATTGAAGGCGATGATGGCATCCGGATTACCCGCCTTCAGCGCGGCGGCGAAGGAAGCAAAATTCGGCGCATCGGGATGGCGATACATAGCGTCAGCGAAGTAGCAGCCGTCAATCCACCACCCCTTGACCTTCGTGCCCCAGCGCAGTGACCAGTCGCGCAGAATTGCTTCCCAGCGAAGCTGAAACTCCACCTGCCGGTCGTTGGCTTTTTCGGAATTCCACGGCTCACCCACCCAGCCGGACTTCAGTCCCAGCTTCGCGCGCGCCTCCTCACTACCCCAGGAGCCGTCGCTTGGCGCGTAGACCAGCATGTGGATGCCGCGCGCGGCAAGGGCATCCGCGATATCGCTCACCAGATCGCGCCGTGAACACATCCCCGGCTGCCCGACGATGGCATCGTACGCCGCGTTCGGCGCGCAGTAATGCCCCGACCCCTGCCCGATGGTGATGAAGTAATACCGCGCCCCAACGGAGGCGAGTTGGTACGCCAGTCGCTCCACGTCGAAGGAGTCTACCCGCGCATTCCACTCCTCGGCGGACATCCCCACCGTTCCCAGGTAATGGGTGAAGACGCCCCATTTACAGGCTTTAAACCACTCGGTACTGGCACGCATCGGTCGCTCCTTTCAGGTTTACCGCAAGCGCGGAGGAGTATTCTTTCTCTTGTTCGAAGGGTAACTCGGTGACTGCGCAACAATATTACCCTCCGCGCGCTCTGCGGTGCATTCTATTCCAGCCGCGCCTTCTTCCATCCCGTCGGCGTGCGGACCCAGAGCATGCTGCCGCGGGCGTCTTCGCTCCAGGCGAGGTCGCCGACCAGGCCGCCTTCCGGGGTATCCACGGGGTGAGCAAGGTTGAGGCGGTCGCCGGCGATACTGGTGATGGGCATCTGGCTGGCGCCCCCGCCGCCGGAAGGCATCTGGCAGACCAGCCCGCCGGAGACGGTAGGCGCGTAGGAGTTGCCGACGATGCAGGCGGAGTCCAGGTTGCCGTCAAACGCCTTCAGGATGCGGTGTTCCTCCCGCGCGGTGAAGTGGTTGCCCAGATAGGTGCCGTGGGTGCCGCCGTCCGCGATGTAGATGCCAATGACCCTATTGTCGGTCGCCCAGTTGTTGTTGTAAATACGGCAGTTGGTGATGCGCTGGAAGGGGCGCGTCACGTGAAAGCCATACCCCATCTCCTCGGTGATGGGCGAGTCGGCGTAGCACTGGTTATAGGTGTCGTTCCAGCCGTTGCAGGCGAAACAGACCTTCAGGTCGCCGTTGCTCTTGAAATTCCACACGTGTACCTGCTGAAAATCATTGCTGCTGCTGTCGCTGCGCAGGCCGGTCTCGTAGCCGATGATGACCACCAGCGACACCAGCGAATCGGTGCAGCGCTGGTAGTGCAGGCCGATGCTCCCCGGCAGGTTTTGCACCTCCGGCTCCAGGTACAGACGGACATTGCTCACGTTGCACTC
>JAKIYB010000233.1 GCA_022708765.1 Armatimonadota bacterium
CATTCGCGCGACTGTTTCCGCTCGGTTCCCACCTTTGCCGCGAGCCGATGCCGCCGATGGCCGAATTGAAGCGGGATATGGAACTGCTGAAAAGACAGGGCTTCAATCTCATCAAGCTGCAGGAGCACTGGATGGTGGACGAACCGACGGAGGGGCAGTATGACTTCTCGCGTTATGAGGAGTTGATTGCCCATGCCGCGACGTTGGAGATGGGCATCTACCTGGGGCTGACATGCGAGCAGGCGCCGGGATGGTTGTATGACAAACATCCGGATTGCCGCATGGTCGGACGCAACGGGCTGCCGGTAGCCTATGAAGCGTCGACCACCCTGCCCGCCGACGGCAAACCCGGCCCGTGCTACGACCACCCCGGTGCGCTGGCCGATCAGGCGCGCTTTATCACGAAGCTGGTGGAGACGCTAGGCCGCTTTGAAAACATCGTGGTCTGGAACACCTGGCAGGAGATCGGCTACTGGGCAGATGGTATAGTCGGCACCGGCGTCTGCTTCTGCCCGCACACGCTGGCGCAGTACCGGCGCTGGCTGATGGAACGGTACGGCGGTCTCGATGCCCTCAATCGTGCCTGGAACACGCGCTATGCCGCCTGGGAGGCGATACAGCCCAGTCGCGCCGCGCGCCAACCCCAGGCGGTCGATTTATACTGGCAATACTACATGGATAACGTGCAAATCGCGCGTATACTGACCGCTCGGGCGGCGGTGATACAGGCTGCTGATCCGCTGGGGCGCCCCGTATTTGCGCATAAAGGCGGGCCGATTATTGGGTCAGGGCAGGACTGGACGTATGCCCGTACGCAGGATTTCCTCGGTTCTTCCTGTTATCCCGCCTGGGGATGCGGTTCAGCGTGGGATGACGGGTACCAGCGGCCCTTCCAGCGCGACCATGCACTGCTCACTGAAGCCTGGGACGGCGTAGCGCTGAAGTATGACTATATTCGCTCCTGCAATCCACCCGGCAATCACGTATGGGCGGCGGAATTTCAGGGCGGGCCGGTCAGCACCGGCTTTCAGAAGGGGCGCGTGCCCTCGGCGGCGGATCTGCGCCGCTGGATGCTCACTGCCGTTGCATCGGGCGTCACCGCCATCTCGTTCTGGGTGACGCGCGCGGAAATCATGGCGGCGGAGCAGAATGGATTTAGCCTGCTCGACAGCACCGGCGAGACGACGGAACGATTGGACGAAGCCGGGCGAGTGGGGCGCGCGCTGCAGGCGCATGCCGACCTGTTCGCGCGGCCGACGCTGCAGCCAGGGCGTGTCGGCCTGCTGGTGAATGAGTGGAACTACCAGCTCTGCATCCACCTGGCGCAGGGGAGCGAGCACCTGCCTTACAGCTTGCGCGGGTGGCATCGCCTGCTGTGGGAGCTGAATATCCCGGCGGATTTCGTCGAACTGGACTATGATACCGACCGCCTGGCACAGTATCAGGCATTGGTCCTGCCTTTCCCGCTCTCGCTCTGCGAAGCACAGGCGGAGTGGCTGGCGGCCTACGTGGCGAATGGCGGTCATCTGATCAGCGAGGCGGCGCCGGGACGCATTGACGGCAATGGCTTCTGTAATCGCGGAGAACTCTCGCCGACGCTTGCGGCACTCTTCGGCGTGCGCCAGCAATCTTTCACGATGGTGCGCGAACCGCAGGGCGGCGCGCGCTGGTCGCCGCCGGAGCGCACCTGGGGCGAATATCTGGAAGCGCGAATGCTCGACGGCGCCGGCCCACTGGTCGGACAACGCCTGCGCGCCAATGTCTACCTGCAGACCTTCCTGTCCGAAGGCAGCGAGCCGATTCTTTACGCGGATGTGGAAGTCGCGGGGGTGCGGCGGTTAATGGGGCAGGGGAGTGCCTGGCTGCTGGGCACCTATGTCGGGCACAATGGCACGGCGTATCGCGACCCCGCGATCCCGGCGACGGTGCACGCTTTGCTGGCGGCGTGCGGCGTGCATCCGGAGCATGCCGGCCGATTGGTCGTGCGCAAGCGCATCACCCCCGATAAGGAAGCCTGGCTCTTTACGAATCCGATAGGAGAGCCGGTGACAGAGACGGTTCCGGTGAGCGGTTGGGCGCGGGTAGAGGACCTATTCGGTACACCCCTTGCACAGAGAGATGATGCCGTTGCCCTCACCGTTGATGGCTTGGATGTTCGAGTGCTCATCCTGTACAAATGACCGGAAAGGGGAGTCCAATGACGCCATCAACCAGCATACTCACGATCACGCCCACGCAGTTCCTGAGGTATGCGGGTGAGGCGTTGCGCCAACGCGTGCGCCTCACCATTCACCATGCGGGAGCACCTGCCGATGTCATGGTTTCAGTCTCGGCACACGGCCAGGAAGTCACCACGCCGGTGACACTGCAATCTGGTGAATCGCTCGTTGAGATTGATACGCCCGAAGTGACGACGCCATGCGAGGCGACATTCACGCTGCTATACAGAGGCAAAGCCATTGCCGCTACTACGCTCCCGTGGACGCCGCCCCGGCGTTGGGTGGTGCATGTCGTTCAACTCTCGCACCATGATGTCGGGTATACGGACCTGGCCTCGCATGTATTGCATGAACATGCCCGCTGGCTGGATGCCGCGATTGAGATGGCGGAGGCGACGCGCGCGTTTCCCGATGACGCGCGTTTTCGCCTGGTGATCGAGCAGACCTGGTCCATTGATCATTTCCTTCGTCACGCGTCGCCCGAGCGTACCGCCGCGATGCTCAACCTGCTGCGCCGCGGCGATTTTGAACTCACTGCATTGTTCGGTAATCTCATCACCGAGCTCTGCGGGCATGAAACGCTGGCGCGGAGTGTCTACCATGCCTTCCGGCTCAAACGCGAGCATGGCATTCCCATCATCTCCGCCGAACATAACGATATCCCCGGTTTCAGTTGGGGGGTGAGCCAGGTGCTGACCGAGGCGGGAATCCGTTTCTTCGCGCCCGGATTGCCCCTGTACTACAACTGGAGCAATCCGCAAGCCACTTCGTTCTGGGATGAAGCGGCGATCTTCGGGACACAAGGAATGCCAGGCGCCTTCTGGTGGGAAGCACCGAGCGGCACGCGTCTCCTGTTCTGGTGCAATAACACGGGGTGTGGTGGTGATTGCCACCCGGAGTTTCCCGGCCTGGCGGAGCGCCTACAGGCGCTGGATGAGGCAGGATACCCCTATAGCGTGCTGCGCTGGCCAGTGGTCGGCGGCGCGCGCGACAATTCTCCGTATATTGACGGGTATGCCCGTGCCATCCGCGCGTGGAATGATCGCTGGGCGTATCCACGGTTGGTTTCCAGCACGAACGCGCGCTTTTACCAGGAACTGCTCCCGCAACTGCCGGGTGACCTGCCGGTGTGGCGCGGTGAGGTACCTGGGCAGGATTATCCGGTGGGCGCCACCTCCACCGCGCTGGCCACCGGAATCAATCGTGGCAACCATGCGGAAGTGCCCGTCGCGGAAGCGCTGGCTGTCATGGCAAGCGCGCTGACGGATTACCCGTATCAGGATGCACGGCTGTTCCAGGCTTACGAGGAAGTGCTGTGGCATGACGAACACACCTGGGGACACCACTTGCCCTGTGGACCCACGGCCTGCGCCGCGGAGTTGGAGAAAGCTGTGCACGCGCATCGTGGGGCTGCGCTGGCGCATGATGTCGCGAATAAAGCGATGGCGCGCGTCGCTGATGCCGTCCGGCTTGATGAACCTGGGCTGCATCTGGTCGTCTTCAATGCGCTGCCGCGGGCGCGAACGGGCATGGTGACGACGCCACTGCGCGAGATTGATAACTGCGGCAGCACCATGGCGTCGCGCGATGACGGCCGCCTGCGCGGCGTGCTGCTACAGGATCGCTGGCATATCAATCCACCGCCGGAGATCGTGCAGGGGAAGTTTGATCTGATTGATACGGCGACCGGCGCCGTGGTGCCCTATCAGATTAGCGAGGTACGGTCGCCACTCGGCGATGAACAGTATGCCGCCCAGCGCCTGGGGTTGGGTGCCGGCGGCAAGCGCTACGGCTTTTTCGAGCAGCCATCGGGCTTCAGGTATGATCTGTCTTTCATCGCCGACCAGGTGCCCCCACTGGGCTATCGAACCTACCGACTGCGGCCTCGCGATGACAGGCCGGTTTTTCCTGGCGCCATCACGGCTTGTGACACGACGCTGGAAAATGCCTGGTATCGCCTGGAACTCGATCCACGGAATGGCTCGGTATGCCGCTTACTGGATAAGGAAACCGGTCGGGAATTGGTCAATGCGGACGCCCCCCATGCGTTCGGCGCGCTTATCGTGCGCGATCCTTTTGGCGAGGAGGCAGTCGCTACGTACCGGGGCATCGTATGCGATCAAAGCGGGCCGTTCGTTGCCTCGCTTCGCGTGCAGCTTACCGCGCCCGGGCATCCCTGCATCGAGCAAACCTATACGCTGTATAGCGGAGAGAAGCGGCTGGATATCGCGGTCCACTTGTTGAAAGACCCGACGCCGCTGCTGGAGGCCTACCTGGCGTTCCCCTTCCATTTGCCCGGGGGAGGCTTCCGATATGAAGGTCCGCTCTGCATCCTTGATCCGTCTAGCGACCTGCTGCCGGGGGCATATGCCGACCGGCTAACGGTGCAAAACTGGGTGGCGGTCTCGGATGGCGTGGCTTCGGTGCTCTGGAGCAGCCGCGAGGCGCCGGTGGTCAGCCTGGGGCACCTCTGGCCCGGTCGCCTGTCGCCGGCGCACTCGGCGGTGGTGCGGCAGGATGTCGAGCATCCTCGACAAACAGCGGAGGATCTGCGCGGGGGCGCGATCTATTCCCTGCTCACAGCGAACAACTGCGGCACCAATTTCGCCGTCACGCAGTGTGGGGTGCTGCTTTTCCGTTATCACATTACCTCGACCGCCGGATATGTGACGGACAGTCAGGCAGCGGATTTCGGCCAGTGCAGCCAGGCGCCGCTGCGGACCATCTTCACCGAGCACGACTGCCCACGTTCTCTCCCGCCGGTGGGCAGTTTTCTCGCTGTCGATCCCCAGGAAATACGTTTGCTGACGCTCAAAATCGCCGAGGACGGTGACGGTATGATTCTCCGGCTATTAAACACCAGCGCGATGGATATCGCGGCACGGGTGTCGCTGCCGATGCTGGCTTTGCAGTCAGCGGCGCTGGTGACGCTGGCCGAGGAGGAAACCGGTGCGGAATTGATCGTTTCTCCGCACGAACTGACAGTGCCTGTCGCCTCGCGAGCGCAAGCGACGGTGCGGCTGCGCGGCACACCTGACCGGAGAGAGGAATCGTGATGATCAACAAGCAACGCGTGTATGCCGCACTGGAGGGGAACGCGGTTGACCGCTGTCCGGTGACCTCGCTCTACAACTTCCTATATCAGCAGGATCACTTCAGCGAACTCACCGGTCTGCCACAGTGGTGGCTCCAGCAGTGGCTGATCGAATCGCCGGAAGCGCATGTGAACGTGTATGCCGCGATGCAGGCCGCGGCACCGTTTGAGCTATTGCAGCCCCAGCACAGCGCGCCGTCACGCGCCTGGCGCGGACGGCAGGAGTTCGTTGAGCGGGATGGGCATCCCTGCCGCCATGATCAGGAGACCGGCGAGTGGGTGCGACTCGACCAGGTGACGGACAGCGGCCATGCCTCTGATTATCACGCCAATGAGACGCGTAATGTCTTTACCCGCGCGGATATTGACGCACGCGTGATCGTCACGCCAGCCGCCGCGCAGATCGCCGATGGCGCCAATGACTACCTGGATACTGTCGTTCGACGCTTTGGCCATGAGGAATTCATCCTCTCCGGGGGCGTCATCGGCACCCTCTACTCCTGCCACTGGCACGTCGGACTGACGAATCTATTCTCTCTGCTGATCGAAGAACCGGCGTTGATCGCGTATCTGTGCGAAAGACTGCTGGAGCAAAACCTGGAGACGATCCGCCGCCTGGCCGCGGCCGGCGGCGACGCCATCTACATTGATGATGCCACCGCGACCAGCGATATGATTTCTCCGGCGATGTACAAACGCTTCTGCCAACCATACGTGACGGCAATGGTGAATGAAATCCATCGCCTGGGGCATAAAGCGATTCTCATCTACTTCGGCGGCGTCATGGATCGCCTGGAGCCGATTGCCGCCACCGGCGCTGATGGCTTGCTATACGAAGCCAGCATGAAGGGGTATGTCAACGACACCGCCGAAATTGCCTACCGCATCGGCGACCGGATGACGCTGTTCAGCAATATTGACCCGGTCGTGGTGCTGCAGGACGGCACTGACGCCGACCTGGAAGCGGAAATCCGTCGTCAGGTGGAAGCGGGGCGCGCGGCCCGCGGCTTCATCATCAGCACCGCCAGTCCCATCACCCCGGCTACGCCGCTAGCGCGAGTGCAGCGGTTTTTATCACTGGCCAAACAACTTGGGGTGGGGACATGATTCTCCCGCGTGTCGTATGCGCATTCATCACGAAACAGCAGTGTTTCGGCAAGGGCATAGGGCGCTATCGCTATAGCGCTTCCTGCCGGCAGGCCACGCTCTACAGTTCCTGCTACGCCGCCATGGCACGCCACTTACTCGGCGATTCACTTTCTGACGATGAGAAAGCATCGTGGATTGCTTATCTGAACAGCCACCAAGATGACGACGGCCTCTATCGTGACCCGACAATTGACAACCAGGGATGGTATACCGGCGACCCCCTCTGGTGCGGCCGACCGCACCTGGCCTGTCATGTCATCACCGCGTTGGCATGTCTCGGCGGGGTGGCGGCAAGGCCGCTCCGCTGGCTCGAATCCTGGCGCGAGAGCGACGCCCTTATCCATTGGCTGGATACCCGTGACTGGAGTGTCCGGATCGCCTTTACCGGCAATGAGATCATGAATATTGGCACGCTGCTGCAGTATGCACGCGATTTCCAGAACGATGCGCGAGCTGGCGCCGCGGTCGCGGTGCTGCTGGAATGGCTGTCGGCTCACCATATCAGCAAGGAGACCGGCGTCTGGGGCGACTTAGACATTGCCGATCCGATCTGGCGCAGTCAAGCCGTGCAGGCGGCATATCACTGGTGGCCGTTATACTTCTATGATCATGTCCCGATTCCGTTTCTGGA
>JAKIYB010000234.1:0-6783 GCA_022708765.1 Armatimonadota bacterium
AGTTCCCAGGTGGCGGGGGTGGCTTCATTCGAGCCTTCGATTTTCATCGGGCCCGCGAAGCGGACTTCCCAGCCGCCGTTATTCAGGTTGCGCGGATAGATGCAGACCTTCGTCGGCACGGTCGGAGGCGTCAGGTTGCGAATTTCGATGATGGGCCGCACCGCGAAGTTCATGGCGGTGGTGTCAATGCCGTTCAGCTTGCTGTCGAAACAGGCATAACGCGGGCCGTAGGCCGGCTGGACGAAGTTGGTGTTGTCGAAGGTAGCATTGCCATACTCCGCCGCCACGTAATTGGTGCCGTTGCTGGTGGTGGGCGCGATGCGCGCGCCGGTGGAATTCGGCGCCAGCGTCATCTTCGCGCGGCCCATCGCCAGCGATGGTGTATCCGTCGCGGACAGCGACAGGGTGGCTACCGAGCCGTCCGCTTTCGCTACCATCAGCGCGCTGCCGTGGCGCTTGGAGATGGCCGTGTCGAGATTGGTGGCGTCGAAGCTGTATGAGCCGGTCATCGCCGTTTTGTCCAGGTCGGCGACGATGACGGTGTCCGCCTGCCGGCTCACTTTTGCCACCGCCACGTCGAAGAGGTGCTTATTGTAGCCGTACTCCGGCGCGGTGTTACTGCCTTTGCCGGTCTGCGTGGGGCAATCATAGATGTTCGACTCGTTGTAGTTCGCCAGCAGCGACGACCAGGCGCTGGCGCCGGTGTCGCGCAGCAGTTGCTCGCTGTTGTCCTGGGCATACATCTGGATGGCGAGCACCTGCTGGCGCAGGTTGGCCAGGCAGCGGCTCTGCCGGGCTTTCTCGCGCGCCCGGGCAAAGACCGGGAAGAGAATGGCGGCCAGGATGGCGATGATCGCGATCACCACCAGCAATTCAATGAGCGTAAACCCGTGTGGGCGGGGTGTCGTACGCATAATTGGTCCTCCGTATGATTCACAATACCACAGACTGTTTGGCCGTGGCTATTCGATGCCGTATTTGTCTTCCAGCCAGCCGACGACGCCCTTGCGCTCGTCCGCCGACAGCATGCGGTCGTAGAGGATGATCTCCGCCACGTCCATGCCGCCGCCCTGTGTTTTGCAGGTGCAGTTGCCGATGACGGTGGCGTTATTCATCAGCTTGATGCCAGGGATGTTGATTTGCACGGGCGCGGTGGCATCGCTGACATCGTTGACATAGCCCCAGGCATCGGCCTGCGTCGAGGTGTCGGAGCCGGCCGAAGTAGCCGCCGCGGCGAAGCAGACGTAGTTCTTCGAGTAGGTGATGAAGTAGCCCTCACTGCTGTTGTAACGCAGGAAATACGGGCCGTTCGCCTGGGTGCCGTATTCGCCGTGCATCAGGCCGCTGCCGCCACCGTTCGCGAAAATGACGCGCCCCCATCCCGTGTAGGTGAACTTCATCACCAGGAAGGCGGCTTTCAAGTTGAAGGCGGCGGGGAAGGCCATGCCGACATTGTTGACCGTAGATGAGCGCAGGAAACGCACAATCGGCCTGCCGTTGAATTCATTCGTCTCGAAGGTCGGCTGGCCATAGCCGGTGGAGGAGACGCTGACGGAGCCGGCCACGCCGGCCCAGGCGGCTAAACCCGTGCCGTCCGCCGGGGCGGCCGCGAGCCAGCAGTATGGGCCTTTCGCCGGGTCGCGGGTGGGCGTGCCGTCCGCGGCCCAGGTGATGCCGGGGAGGTAGGAGAAGCTCATCATCCCGGTGCCCAGTAACACGTGGCCGTCCACGAAGCTGGCGATGTATTTGCCGTCATGGCGGCTACTGAGGTCATCGGGGGTCATAAGGATGTTGTTGGTGGTGGACTTGATGTTGTAGTCGGCGGTGACGGTGCTGGTGAGCGGATCAATGTCGCCAAGCGCCTTGTCTGCGATGGCCTGATTGTAGCCGTAGGAGTTGGTGGCGGCCACCGCTTCGCTGGGGCACTTTAGCACGCCGCGGTCCAATTCGAGCTCCGACCAGACGCTGCCGGCGCCCGGCGTCTGCGCCAGCAGGATGGGGGTTGTGTTGCTGGCCAGCGCCCGCCCCGTGACCGAGGCCGAGGGCATGCGTTCCTCATGATCCTGCGCCCACATCATGATGGCAAGGTTAATCTGGCGCTGGTTGCTGAGGCAGGAGTTCTGGCGGGCTTTTTCGCGGGCTTTGGCGAAGACCGGGAAGAGGATGGCGGCCAGGATCGCGATGATCGCGATCACCACCAGGAGTTCAATGAGCGTGAACCCCGTCCGCGTGGGTGGTCTGCGCATGGACAGTACCTCCTTATTAAAGATGGAATGCCATCAGTCGCTCGTGTGGGTAATACAAGCGACTGATACGTTTCAATTATAACAGAGGTTGGCGGCGCGTCAATGCCTTGCATATTTATATTGGTCAAGTCAGGGAATGCGGGCACTGAAATACCCCCCGCGAGGCCAGGCGGCCAGGCGTCCCTCCGCAGGGGCGCACCGGTTCGCGCAGACCAACCGGGTACCGAGCATAGCGCTATGTAAAATCAAAGAGCATCAGGACGCTAGATGATGGCATACTGCACGGGATCCTAACGGTCGCATTGCGTTAGATGAGTATATATGAGGGTCATACCAACAGGATACATTGACACAAAGTTCTCCGACCGGCAGAATGAAGGTGATGACATCCGCGCGGACCACACGTCCAGTCACGTTGAAAGAGCTCGCCAGCCGCTGCGGGGTTTCCGTCGGCACCGCGTCCATGGCGCTACACGACAATCCCCGGGTCAGCGCCGCCACCCGCGCGCGCGTCCGCGCCGTGGCCGCGGAGATCGGCTACGATCCCGCGCGGCATGAGCTTGCCCGGCGGCTGGTGATGCGCCGCTACGGCCGCCGCGCGCTCACCCGCACCATCGCCCTCATCTTCCGCACCGACTTCTATACCAATGCCTACGAGATGGCGATCTTCCGCGGCATTCTCGACGAGGTAACACGGCAGGGGCATACGCTGGTCACCGCTTATCTGAATTTTGATGAGCACACCACCCATACCGCGCTACCGCCCACGCTCACCCGCGGCGACGCCGACGCCCTCATTCTCACCCAGCCGCCGGAGCTGCTGGCGCCGCTGCTGGCGGAGCTGCATCGCGCCGACGGCTTTGGCGACCGCCCGGTGGTGAACCTGGTCCAGCGCGCGGACGGTTGCTCGCAGGTGCTCACCGATGACCGCGACGGCATGCGCCAGGCCGCCGGTCACCTGCTGGGGTTGGGGCACCGCCACCTGGTCTATTTTTTCGGCAGGCCGAACCGCGATATCGAGCAGCGGCGGCTGGCCGGCCTACATGACGCCTGCGCCGCGCATAGCCTCGACCCCGCGCGCCACCTGCACCGGCTGCCGCTGCCCTGGGGATGGATCAATCCGGCGGATTTGCGGCAGGAGTATGGTACAGCGCCGGGTCATGATGCCGCTGCGGTCGAGGCCGTGCTGGCCTACCTGCGCGCCCACCCGGAGGTGACGGGCATCATCACCCAGAACGACGCCAGCGCCCTCTACGCCTGGTACGCGCTGCGCCGCGCCGGCCTGCGCGTGCCGGAGGATTACAGCCTCATCGGCTGCGACGATACCGACCCCATGCTCGATGAGCACGGCCGCAACCTGCTCACCTCCGTCCGCCTGCCGCTGGCGGAAATGGGCGCCGAGGCTGTCCGCCTCGCTATCGGTCGCGTCACCGGTGCCCTCGCCGACGACGCTGTTCGTATGCTTCCCACTGAGCTCATCGTTCGCGCCTCCACCGCGCCGCCGCGCCTGTCATAGCCGTTTTCCCCCTCTCACGGCATTTGGAGAGGGGTAGTGGCATACGCGCTGTAACACGGTCGTGACGACGCTTCCTCGGCCCACACCCTTAAGAACGGGGCGAACAGGGACAAGCGCACTGAAGCGCGCTGCCATTCAATTAAGAAACTATCTCAACATGGATCGTAGTCGGATCGCGGAAGATTTTTCGTGGCTGGCAAGGCGGCTGTCCGAAAAGTGTATGAGGTCATACATGCTCGGATAGCCAACGCCGCCAGACGCGGAAAAGACCCGCGAGACGACTGCGAGGCGTTTTGAGATAGTTTCTAAGCTTGCTCCGTGTGGTGGACCAGTCTCGCCGCATCGCCATTTTTCCCTATTCATCTCCCCTCCCCACGTAGGGGAGGGGATGGGGGAGAGGTCACGCGTGACGGACGAGAGTTCTTATTTGAATGGCATTGCACTGAAGCGCGCTGAGGGCCAGGGCAGCGGTACCTTGCTGCTGACTTTGCCGTACGGCAGCGCGTATGGGGGCTGGGGGGCGGGCGCAACGCGTCCGCATGCTGATTCGCCCTCGACTCATCCCGCCATCGGCAGCGGCCGCACGGCGCGGTTGACGGCGGTGAGCAGCTTGGGAGCGGGGAACGGTTTACGCAGGCATTTCGCCTTCGCGCGCGCCACTTCCCGCGCCAGCGCCTCGCCGCTCACGTCGGCGGTGATGAGGATGACGGGAAGGGCGGCCGTCGCGCGGCCCTGGCACAGGTCCGCGAGCAGGCGCGCGGCATCGGGCATCAGCGCGTCCAGCACGATGGCGGACGGTTCCGCGGTGCGCGCGAGGCTCAGGCCGGTGACGGCGTCACTCGCCACCAGCACGCGATAATCCGCGGCCTCCAGCACCAGCCGCGCCAGTTCCTGCATGGACCATTGGTCGTCTACGATGAGTATGGTGTTACGCATGGTCAGTTCCCCCGGTCAACCGCGTATCGCGGCAGATCCAGCCTAACCATACGGCATGACTGCCTGCCGTTGTGTAGCTGTCAAGGGGCATCTTGCGGAAAAAGTCGGCGGTTATCCCCAGTTTGTGCGCTTTTTTCCACAAAGAGCCCTCGCTTTTTCCCCAGGCGCTCTGTGGATAAGTCAGGGCTTGCCCGGGAGGCAAGCAAGCGCCTGTGTGCTGAAATGACGCCATGCGCCTGGCGGCCGGCCTTCTTTGTTATTCCGATAAAGAATATCGTGATTGACACGTTTACCGGGAGCGATTACACTACGCACCAATGAAGGATCGCCTGCTCTCCCTGCTGCGCGCGCTGCTGGCGCTGGCTTTTCTGCCGGCCGTCTGGCGGTTGCCCACCTTCGCCCTGCTCGGTGTCGTCGCCGGGCTGGGACTGTTGCTGGTGCGCGTTTCGGAGATGCCTTCCTATCTCTCCGACGACCCCCGCGCCTGCGTCAACTGCCACATCATGCGCCCGCAATACAGCACCTGGGAGCACAGCAGTCATCGCCAGGCGGCCACCTGCAACGACTGCCACGTGCCGCACGACTCCGTCATCCGCAAATACGCCTTCAAGGCAAAGGACGGCCTGCGCCACGCGACGATCTTCACGCTGCGCGCTGAGCCGCAGGCGATTCACGCGACGCCCGCCTCCGCCGCCGTTATTCAGGAGAATTGCGCGCGCTGCCACGAAGCGCAACTGCGCCATACGTTCCTGCTCACGCGAAGCGAACGGCCCTGCGTCACCTGCCACGACACCGTGCCGCACGGCGACACGCGCAGCCTGTCCGCGACGCCCAACGCGCCGGTGCCGCGCCTGGAGCCACTGCTGCCGGCATTCACCCGCGAGGAGAAGCCATGACGACACCCGAAACACCCGAACAGACGCCACAAGCCCCCCCGCCCTGGCGCGGTTGGGTCATCTTCGCGCTGGCCATGGTGGCCACTTTCATTCTCGGCCTGCTGGTCGCGTCCGTGCTGGAGCGCCGCCGGGAAGCGGCCGAACTGACCCCGTCCGCCAACGTGGACGAGTTCGAAGGCGACAACGCGAAGTGGGGGGTGCGCTTTCCCCGCGAATATGAGTCGTGGCTGCGCACCTCGGAAGACGGGCCGCGCACGCGCTACGGGGGACCCGGCCATTTCGATCATCTGGAGAATGACCCGCGGCTGCGCACGCTCTTTCAGGGCTATCCCTTCGCCATCGAATACGGGGATGAGCGCGGGCACATGCATGCGCTTGAAGACGTGCGCGCCACCGCGCGTATTGACGTCACGCGCGGTGGCAAGACCCAGCCCGGCACCTGCATGACCTGCAAGAGCAGCGACGTGCCCGGCCTGATGCGGGAGATGGGCGTGGCCGAGTTTTATCGGACGCCGTTCACCGAGATCAGCGAGAAGGTGAGCCATCCCATCGGCTGCGCCGACTGTCACGACCCGGATACGATGAACCTGCGCATCACCCGCCCGGCGCTGCGCGAGGCCTTTACCGCCATGGGCAAAGATATTGACCAGGCCAGCCATCAGGAGATGCGCACGCTGGTCTGCGCGCAGTGCCACGTGGAATATTACTTCGCGAAGAAGAGCCCTGACGAAGCGAAAGGCACCTATCTGACCTTCCCCTGGCAGCGCGGCACCACCGTAGATGCCATTGAACAGTACTATACGCAAGATGTGCCGCATACTGACTGGGTGCATCCCGTCAGCGGCGTTCAGATGGTGAAGATGCAGCACCCGGACTACGAGATTTACCTCTCCGGGGTCCACGCCTATCGCGGGGTGACCTGCGCGGACTGCCACATGCCCTACCTGAGCGAGGGTGGGCAGAAATTCACCAGCCATCACATTCAGAGCACGCTGAAACAGATTAACGCCTCCTGCGGCACCTGTCACCGCTGGAGCGAAGCGGAGATCAAGGCTCGCGTAGAGAGCATCCAGGATACCACCCGCGAACTGCAGGACCGCGCCGGCGACGCGCTGGTCGCCGCCCACAATGAAGTCGGCGCGGCGGCGAAAGCCGGCGCCACCGACGCCCAGCTCAAAGAGTCGCGCTA
>JAKIYB010000234.1:6793-7055 GCA_022708765.1 Armatimonadota bacterium
CCTCCGCCGCGCCCAGCTTCGCTGGGATTTCGTCGCCTCCAATAACGGCATGGGTTTTCACGCTCCCCAGGAGTGCGCCCGCGTGCTGGCTACCGCCATTGACCTGGCCCAGCAGGCGCGGGTGAGCGTGGCGAAGCTTCGGTAACGAGATGGTACGGTCAAGGCAGTGGTTCCGGCAGGAATCCCCACCCCTCGGCGTCGAATAACGGGATACCGAGGCACGGCATGCGGATTCTGGAAGCCATCACCCCATCACGGATCG
>JAKIYB010000235.1 GCA_022708765.1 Armatimonadota bacterium
GATGCCGTATAATGTCGTATCCATCGTTTCCTGTATTCGCCGCAAGTCGGCGGCTTCCTTGCGTTAAAGCTGGTTACCCCACGCGTTATTGCCGATGCGCATTTGACATCACCGCCTTCCGCATGTTACCGTAACCCCGGTAAAGGGGAGTAGCTAGATCAGGGAGAGTCAACATCCTGGCATTCGCCTGGCTCTTCCGGCCTGTTGAAGGCTTAGTGAGACCTTTGCGCGGTCGCCGTTTCGCCGGCGCCAGCGCAAAGGTCTTTTTTCATGGTTGCGGGAGTCGAGTGTGGACGCATTTGGATTAGCCTTCGCGATGATCTTCCTCGCGGAGCTTGGTGATAAAACGCAGCTTGTGGCGCTGTGCCTCGCCAGCCGCTTTAACGCCTGGGTGGTGCTGGCCGGCATCTCGCTGGCCACGCTGGTGGTGCATATCATCTCCGTTCTGCTGGGGGGCGGCGTCGGGCACTTCCTGCCGCAGGCCTGGATTCACCTCGCCGCCGGCCTGGCGTTCGTCGGCTTCGGCCTGTGGACGCTGCGCGGCGATGGACTGGAGGACGAGAACTGCGGCGCGACCCGCGTGAAGTCGCCCTTCTGGCTGGTGACGACAACCTTCTTCCTTGCCGAACTGGGCGATAAGACGATGCTGAGTACGGTAACGCTGGCCACCGGCCACGCGCTCATTCCCGTCTGGCTCGGTTCGACCCTCGGCATGGTCGTCTCGGACGGATTGGCTATTGTCGTCGGCCAGTTGCTGGGGAAAAACCTGCCGGAACGCGCAATCAAAATTGGCGCCGCTGCCATCTTCTTTGGCTTTGGCCTATATTCAGGCATCCAGGGCGCACGGGCGCTGCCAGGATACGGTTGGCTGCTGGGCGCCGTGCTGACCAGCGCGATGGTGGCGTGGTTCATGATCCAGACACGGCGCGAGCAACATGCGGCGGAACCGCTGACACTCGAGTTGGCGAAACCTGCCGTCGAAAACGAGGAAGTGGTTGTTGGCGCTCGACATCTGTAGCGTAACATGGATATGGTTCGGGGTATCATGCGGTCACGTTCGTATCTGTTGGCCGATGACGGAAAAATGGCATGCGAAAACGTAGCTTGACAATCTGGATGACACGCGTTGTATTGCTGGCTGTCCTGTTCTCGATGATGTCTATCGGGAACTGCCTGGCCGTGTCTGCGTTCGCTGGCCATGATCAGCCCGCGCCAGTATGCGAGATGCTGCAGGCGGATGAGCCGGATGCCCTCCGCCAGGCCTCTGCCGACGCCGTGGTCGTCACCCTCCCCAGGATTGTGGTCACCCTGCCGCTGGCTAGCCTCACCATGCGGCACCTCTGCACGGTCATTCTCCAGCCTCCGGAAGCAGCATGACGCCAGGGAGAGGCCGCGGTATCCCGCGGCTTTACACTGCCGATCGCGAGTATCCCGAACTCGCGCATGACTTGCTGAACAGGAGTCTTCATGGAATCCATCTATTTATGGGTGGGCTTTAACATCTTTGTGCTGGCCATGCTCGCGCTGGACCTGGGAATTATCCATCGCAAAGAGCATGTCATCGGCTTCCGCGAGGCGCTGGGCTGGAGCGGATTCTGGATCGCGCTGGCGCTGGGGTTCAATGTCCTGCTCTACTTCTCGCCCGCACATGGGCCGGAAAAGGCGCTGCAGTTCCTCACCGGCTATCTCATTGAGAAGTCGCTCAGCATTGACAATATCTTCGTCATGCTGATGATCTTCTCGTACTTCCGCGTGCCCGCCATCTATCAGCACAAGGTGCTCTTCTGGGGCATCCTTGGGGCACTGGTGATGCGCGCGATCTTTATCGTCACCGGCATCGCGCTCATCGAACGCTTCCACGGGATGATCTACGTTTTCGGCGCCATTCTCATCTTCACCGGCGTGAAGATGGCGTTGGAAAAAGATAAGGAGATCCACCCGGAGCAAAACCCCGTCCTATGCTGGTTCCGGCGCTGCATGCCCGTTACGAAGGATTACGTGGGCAGCCGCTTCTTCGTCTGGCAGGACGGGCGGCGCTGGGCCACGCCGCTGATGGTGGTGCTGCTGCTCATCGAGACCACGGACCTGATCTTTGCCGTGGACTCGATTCCCGCGATCCTCGCTATCTCGCGCGATACGTTCATCGTTTATACATCGAACGTTTTCGCCATTCTCGGTCTGCGATCGCTGTATTTCGCGCTGGCCGGTATGATGCACCGCTTCCATTACCTGCATTACGGCCTCGCTGCTATCCTCGTCTTCGTCGGCGTGAAAATGCTGCTGGCAGACGTGGTGAAGTTGCCCATCACCCTCGCGTTGGGCGTCGTATTGGGGGTGCTGACGCTCTCCGCCGTGATGTCGCTCGTTCTGCCGCCGCCGGTGCCCCCGGCCCATGAGGAGATGCCGCCGGTGACGGACGAAACGACGATGCGTGACGAGAAGATCGAAGAGTCAGCTTGACACACGGTGCCTGCCACTGCGGGCACAAGGCATGAACGAGAAAGGAGCAGAGATGAAATGTCCCGTCTGTGATACCGGTTTGCGCGTCATTGAACGCTATGGTGTCGAAGTTGACATCTGCCCCGGCTGCAAAGGGGTATGGCTCGACCGCGGTGAATTGGAGAAGATCATCGAGCTGGAAGCCGCCGGCGGCCCCGCGCAGGCGCAGGCCCCCACGGCCCGCGACCAGCGCGAAGCCCCGCGCCGTGAGGAATATCGCCGGCGCGACGACGATGAGGATGACGATGACTATCGCCGCGAACCGCGGTACGACCAGCACGGTCGTCCTATCCGCAAGAAACGCGGTTCCTGGTTCGGCGAGATTTTTGAGATGTTCGGCGACTGAACGCACTGTGGGGACAGCTAGTGCAAGGCATAGGCTGTCCCCACGTTTTCGCCAGAGAAGGAGCCTAGCGGTTCTGCGCGAATACTACGGTGAGGTGTCACACAATGGACGAAGCAGATGAAGCCGAAATTGACGAGCTGATTCATAACATGTATAACCCAGGGTGCAAGAAAGCCACGGAGATCTATGACATCTTGCCGTTACCTGACGACGAACTCTACATCCCGACGATGATAATCATCAACGCGCACAAAGAGCAAACCACCCCGCACGACCCTGACTGCTTTATAAACCGGCCGCCTAATTGATTACCCCATCGTGAACGCCCGCGACAAGCGCACCTGACGTTCCGCCGGCGCGTACCACCCTCGCGGCGCATATTGCGACGTGTGCAGGTAGCATTGTATCACCAGTTCATCCGAGCCCTCGGTAAAGGTGAGGAGGCGGCTCATCGGCATAGAGAGACGGCCGTGGTCACGGGTGAGTCCGGCAACATTGATGAAAGTGACGCCCCACTTCCGCGCGATCAATTCCCGGCCGCCGGTGCAGTCGTTGGGATGCGTATGGGTGTGCGCGCCCAGCCAGAGGTCAATGGCGCCGGGGTGCGCCGCCAGATAGCTTTCAAAGGCTTGCGCGTCAGGCCGGCCGTCAACGAAGTAGAGATACGAAGCGCCTTCCGGCCCGCCATCGGGAAAGTAGCCGTGGTAATGGCCTTTCCACTCACCGTCCGCGTTCTTCACATAACCTTCCCACGGGCCGGAAACAGCGGTAGTTTCCTTCAGCATGTGGTGATGGCAGGCGATGATGATGCAGTCGGGATGCGCCTCCACCATCCGTGTCCACCAGGCGAAGGTTTCGCCCGTCACCGCACCCGATGGGTAGCCGCCCCGCGTGCCGCGCCCCACCGGCGGGCCGCCATCATTACGGTCGCCCATCATCAGGAAAAGTAGATTGCCGGCGCGGAAGGCGTAGCGCTCCCAGGTGCCCTCCACCGGGAAAGGCATTTGCGCCGCGTCCACCCCGGAGAAGGCGGTATGCTCACCCAACGGATCAAGATATCGCTGAAACCACCACTGGCACGGCTCATCCACCCCGCTGGCATCGTGATTGCCCACCAGCGTATAGATCTGCTCGCGCCGATGCTGCTGTAGCGCGCCAAACTGCCGCGCCACCTCGCGCCCTTCCGCGTCATCGGGTGGCGTCTGACTCCCGGAAAAATCCCCCAAGTTCAGTGCGATATCCCACGCAAATCCTTCCACCCCCTCTGACTGCCGAATCGCCTCCGCCAGACTTTCCCGCCCGCCGAGTAAGTCCGTCCCCACATGCGCATCCGCCGTCGCCCAGACGTGAAATGTTGTCATGCCATTTCCTTCGCTGTAACGTTTAGACTTCCTTGTCAGCGCCCAATGTGGTCACCGTCTTCGTCAGATCCCCCAGGCAGGCAAAACTCCGTCGACCCGCGTGCATTGGAACCGCTCACGCACCATCGCATATTCGCCGAACGAAGCCTCGCCCATTGTTTAGGCTCCTTGTGTTCTTTAGTGGCGAATCCCTTCCTCCCATCAAGAAAATCCTCAACTTCCATAAATCAAAGTTCGAACATACACACGTTTGACAAACTTGCGTTTTTATGATATACTACCGCTTGTACCGTGACAACCGCAGATCGCGAGGCAGCGCTCACATCGGGGGCAAAGGTTGTATCACCCCGCATTTTGAAAAATCGCACTGCGTGCGGGGTGATACGCCACGGGGACTGTTGACGCCTGGCCACCCCGCGCCCCGCCGTGCCGACCAGCAGCCCGTGACACTGACGGACCATTTTCGCCAGGCGTTGACTGTCCCCACTCGTCCCCCGCACTGGCCTCGCAGAAGCGCCGGCAACAACGCCATCCCCCGCGGACCAGGCCATCTTATACTAAGCTTTTGAAAATAAACAATCTTTTATTTTGTGGTAAAGCGTGCCGAGAGACCCCTTGTGCCCCAAAATCAAACTTTTGCAGGGGACATAAGGGAGCCCGTCCGCGCAGGAACCCCTCCCTCCCTGCCGAACAGATTGTTAACACTGATTACTGATAACTATTTACTCGTTCACTTCGCTACAGGAGGTTATCATGTCAACCCGCGTAACTTTCGGCGCCACCGGGCTGTCCGTGTCGCCCATTTGCTTCGGCACCTGGCAGTTGTCGCCGCGCTTCTGGGGGCCGCAACCGGAAGAGGAGCTGCGTTCGGCGATGCGTGCGGCATTCGATGGCGGCATCAACTTTTTCGATACCGCGGATGCCTACGGCGATGGCCTGGCGGAGACGGTGCTGGGAAAATTCCTCGCGTCCGTGCCCCGCGAGGAAGTGGTGGTGACAACGAAAGTCTTCAACCACTTCAATCCCGACGCCAGCCGCTACCCCGACCTTTCGCCCGCGCACATCATCGAACGCTGTGAGGCATCGCTACGCCGCCTGGGGGTGGAGACCATTGATCTCTACCTGCTGCACTTCTTCGACCAGCTCACCCCGCTGGCCGCCATCAGCGAGACGTTGGAGACGCTGAAAGCGCAGGGGAAGATCCGCTGCTACGGCGCCAGCAATTTCACCGTGGAGCAGTTCCGCGCCGCCCGCGCCTTCGGCGCCTACGATGCCGTGCAGCCGCCCTACAGCCTGCTCGACACCGCTATCGAAAACGACCTGCTGCCCTACTGCCAGGCGCACAATGTCGGGGTGATGACCTATTCCACGATGCACAAAGGCCTGTTGAGCGGTAAATACACTGGCGAGGAGACGTTCAGCGACTTCCGCCGGCATCATCCCGACTTCCAGGGCGAGCGCTTCCGCGCCATCGCCGCCGCTATGCGCGACCTTGCGCCGATGGCGGAGGGGTACGGCTTGAGCCTGTACCAGCTTATCCTCGCCGCCACCCTCATGCACCCGTCGGTGCAGGTCGGCGTCATCGGCTGCAAAACCGTTGCGCAGACCCGCGAAGCCGTCGGCGCTCTCGGTAAAAACGTGTCGCGTCCCGACTATTTCGCCATCCGCGCCGCCCTCACCATTGGAGGCGCGAAAAAGGTCAAGGATGCGACCGGCGGAGTGAAATGAATATTGACAGCCCGCCTCCGGTTGTGTATACTTGCGTCCGCGTCCGTGTTGGGCGGGCTTTGTGGCGCCACCGTAGCTCAGTTGGTAGAGCAGCGCACTCGTAATGCGCAGGTCGTCGGTTCGAGTCCGACCGGTGGCTCCATTGTTGTTTGGTGAGCCGGGGAGCGGTCCGTTGACAGGGCACGCACGGTTTTGCTATAGTAGGCGCCGTGCCTGTAAAGGCACAGCCTTCGCTGAAGGAGAAATGCATGTACGCCGTAGTGGAGACCGGGGGCAAGCAGTATCGCGTCACCCCTGGTGACAAATTCCGAGTTGAGAAGCTGGAAGCCGAGTTGGGCGCGACGGTCGAGTTGGACCGCGTGCTGCTGGTCGCCGACGGCGAGCAGGTGACGGTCGGCGCCCCGCTGGTGGAGAACGCGAAAGTGGTCTGCACCGTGCTGGAGCAGGACCGCGCGAAGAAAGTCATCGCCTTCCGTTACAAGCCGAAAAAGAACGTCCGTGTCAAGCGCGGCCATCGGCAGTACTTCACCAACCTGCGGGTTGAGCGGATTGAGGCCTAAGGAGTCAGATCATGGCGCATAAAAAAGGTGTAGGCAGTTCCAGAAACGGTCGCGATAGCCAGGCTCAACGTCGTGGCGTGAAGCTCTACGACGGCCAGTTCGTCCAGCCCGGCGGCATCATCGTCCGCCAGTGCGGCACGAAAATCCGCCCCGGCCAGAACGTCGGTCTCGGCCGCGACTACACAATCTATGCCCTCGTTCCCGGCACCGTCAAATTCGGCTGGGCGCGCAAGGGCCAGAAGGACGTCTCCGTCATCCCCGCGGAATAATGGCGGTCCTGCAGCCACATAAACGAAGACCCCCGGACGCCTCCGGGGGTCTTCGCATCTTCCTCATCAGATCGCTTATCGCGACTTCTTCTTGCGATCTTTCTTCGCACGTTCCTTCTGCTGGCGCACCATGTTCACGCGAGGTTCCAGCGCGTCGCGCATGCCCTCTGTCTGCCGGCGGAACTCTGCCACCGTGGTCGGCTGCCCCGCCTGACCACCTACCTGCTGCAGGATG
>JAKIYB010000236.1:0-6603 GCA_022708765.1 Armatimonadota bacterium
TCTACCACCTGCTCTCGCCTGAGCGCAACGCCGATGTGCGGGTGAAGACGGCGCTGGCAGGCGAATATCCATCGCTGCCAACCATCACGGATTTCTGCCCTGCCGCCGATTGGTACGAGCGTGAAGCCTGGGATATGTACGGCATTACCTTCGCGGGCCATCCGCATCCGCGGCGCATCCTGCTGCCGCCATGGTGGGAAGGGCACGCGCTACGCAAGGAGCATCCCGCCCGCCGCACGGAAATGGGGCCGTTTCCGCTACCGGATGACGCGCATCTGGCATACGAAGAGCAGATGCGCTTCCGACCAGAGGAATGGGGGCTGGAGACTGAGGGTGAGGATTTCGACTACATGTTCCTCAATGTCGGCCCCAATCACCCCGCCACCCACGGCGTGCTGCGGCTGGCGGTGCGACTCGACGGACAGGAAGTGATGGACGTGGTGCCGGATATCGGTTTCCACCATCGCGGCGCCGAGAAGATGGGCGAGCGGCAGAGCTGGCACACTTACATCCCGTATACCGACCGCATTGACTACCTGGCCGGCGTACTCAACGAATATCCTTACGTGCTGGCGGTGGAGGCGCTGGCGGGCATCACCGTGCCCGACCGGGCGAAGGTAATCCGCATCATGATGGCGGAGTTATTCCGCGTGATCAGCCACCTAGTCTTCTTCGGCACTTTCGTCCAGGACATCGGCATGATGTCGCCGGTATTTTACTTCTTCACCGACCGCGAGCGAGCACTGGGCATCGTTTCGGCGGTGACGGGCGGGCGCATGCATCCCAGCTACTTCCGCATCGGGGGCGTCGCTCTCGACCTGCCGGAGGGATGGGCGCCGATGATTCGCGAATTCCTGGCGCACATGCGGCGGCAGCTTGACGAATACCTGGCGACGGTGGTGCGTAACGGCATCTACCGCATGCGCACGCTGGGCATCAGCGAGTTGACCGCCAAGCAGGCGGTGGCATGGGGCGCATCGGGGCCGGTGCTGCGTGCCACGGGGCTGGCATGGGACCTGCGCAAGCAGCAGCCCTACGGAGGGTACGACCAATTCGACTTCGAAGTGCCGGTGGGCACGCGCGGCGACACCTACGACCGCGCGCTGGTGCATCTGGAAGAGATGCGGCAGAGCCTGCGGATTATCGAGCAGTGTGTTGCCATCATGCCGGAAGGGCCGTATATGGCGGAGCATCCGCTGGCCACGCCACCGCCCAAAGCGCGGACGATGCATGATATCGAAACGCTCATTGACCATTTTCTCGGAGTAAGCTGGGGACCGGTGATCCCCGCCGGGGAGGCAATGGGTCGAGTAGAAGGCGCAAAGGGGCTCTATAGCTACTATCTGGTGAGCGACGGCAGCACGATGTCTTATCGCACGCGCATCCGCACGCCGTCTTTCGCGCACATACAGATGCTGCCGTTGATTTCAAAAGGATTGATGGTGCCGGATCTCATCGCCGCGCTAGCGAGCCTGGACTTCGTGCTGGGGGAGATTGATCGGTAATCGTGCTTGCGCGCAATCCCTCTCCATAGAAGAGGTGAGAGCAATAATGTAACCAAGACGCTGACGCGCCTTGCGAAGGCTGCGGCGCTACTACGAACGATTTATGACTGGAGCGGAGTGCATGTTAACTGAAGCGGAACGACACGAGATTGAAGAGGAGATTGCCGCGGTGCGGGAGCACACGCGGGCAGCGGTGGTGGAGGCACTGAAGGTAGTCCAGCGCCGGCGCGGCTGGGTGTCCGACGACGACCTGGGCGACGTGGCGACCTGCCTGGGGCTGACGCGCACGGAGGTGGACGCCGTCGCCACATTTTACAACAAAATTTTCCGCAGGCAGGTGGGTCGGCACGTGCTCCTCATCTGCGACAGCGTGACTTGCTGGATTATGGGTTACCACGATCTGCTGGAGCACCTGCGAGCGAAGTGGGGCATGGAATTGGGCGAAACGACGGCGGATAACCGCTTCACGCTGCTGCCGGTGGCCTGCCTGGGGCTGTGCGAGCAGGCCCCGGCGATGCTGCTGGATGGCGAGCTATACGGGAACCTGACCCCGGCGCGACTGGACGAGATACTGGCGACGCATGCATGAACGACCGCTGACGAGTGGCATACGGACTGACGGCGCGATGCCCGACCTGCGCGAATATGAGCAGGCCGGCGGCTACGCGGGGCTGCGCGTGGCGCTGCGGATGACGTCGACCGAGGTGCAGGGGACGGTGAAAGCCGCTAACCTGCGTGGACGCGGGGGCGCTGGCTTCCCCACCGGGGTAAAGTGGAGCGCCGTGCCGCTGGGCGAAGGAGCGCGACGGCCAAAGTACCTGGTGGTGAACGCCGACGAGATGGAGCCGGGGGTGATGAAGGACCGCATCCTCCTGGAGGGCAATCCGCACCAACTCATCGAGGGGATTGTCATCGCCGCCCACGCCATCGAAGCAGAGCACGCCTTCATCTTCATCCGTCTGGCGTACCGAGAGGCGGCGGAACGCCTGCGGCGGGCTATCGAGGAGGCGGCGTCGGCAGGATATCTCGGCGCAAACATCCTGGGCAGCGGTCTCAACCTGGACATCGCGGTACACCGCAGCGCGGGACGATACATCTGCGGCGAAGAGACGGCGCTGCTGAACGCACTGGAGGGGAAGCGCCCCATCCCGCGTGCCAAGCCGCCTTTTCCGCAGACGGTGGGCCTGTGGGGTCAGCCGACGGTAGTGAACAACGTGGAGACACTCTGCTGCGTGCCGCATATCCTGCGCCACGGACCGGAGTGGTTCCTGGGACTAAGCCGTTCTTCGGACGGCGGCACGAAACTATACGGCGCCAGCGGGCGGGTGCGGCGGCCGGGCGTGTGGGAACTGCCAATGGGCACGCCGCTGCGCGAAATTCTGGAGGAGCACGCCGGCGGCATGCGGGAGGGATATCAGTTGCGCGGGCTACTTCCCGGCGGCGCCTCGACGGATTTTCTCACCCCGGAGCATTTGGATATTCCCATGGATTTCGGCTCGGTGACGCAGGCAGGAAGCCGGTTGGGCACCGGCACCATGGTGGTGCTGGACGATCAGACCTGTCCGGTGAGCATGCTCATCAGCCTGGAGCAGTTTTTCGCGAGGGAGTCCTGTGGCTGGTGCACCCCCTGCCGGGAGGGATTGCCGTGGGTGGTGCGCCTGTTGCGCGCGCTGGAGAACGGCGACGGCCGCTCGGACGATGTTGCGTTACTGGAGGCGCATACGCGCCTGCTGGGGCCGGGGCGCACCTTCTGCGCGCTGGCGCCGGGGGCGATGGAGCCGTTGCAAAGCGCCTTGAAGTATTTTCATGAGGATTTCACGCGGCACATAGCGGAGCGGGGGTGCCCGTGGCGGAAGGCACCGGTAGTTTGAACGGGAGAAATGACGCGCCTTGTTTTAGGCTGCGGCGCGACTAAGACCTTCATCAAATGATACGGTTTGGAGATTCGGTTGCCAACGATTTTTATTGACGGCAAAGAATATCGGTATGAGGGCGAGGGCAAAAGCCTGCTGGAAGTATGCCTGTCGTTGGGCTTTGACGTGCCCTATTTCTGCTGGCATCCGGCGATGCATGCGGTAGGGGCGTGCCGGCAATGCGCGGTGAAGGTCTTCACGGATGCGGCGGATACGCGCGGCAAGATCGTGATGTCGTGCATGACGGCAGCGGTAGATGGGATGCGCGTCTCGATTGACGACCCGGAAGTGGTGGATTTTCGCGCGCGGGTAATCGAGTGGCTGATGATCAACCATCCGCACGATTGCGCGGTGTGCGACGAAGGTGGTGAGTGCCACCTGCAGGACATGACGGTGATGACCGGCCATGTCTACCGGCGTTACCGCTTTGACAAGCGCACCTACCGCAATCAGGACCTGGGGCCGTTTATCCATCATGAGATGAACCGCTGCATTCAGTGCTACCGCTGCGTGCGCTTCTACCGCGACTACGCGGACGGGCGCGACCTGGACGTTTTTGGCGCGCACGACCACGTCTACTTCGGCCGGTTTGCGGACGGCGCGCTGGAAAGCCCGTTCAGCGGGAATCTGGTCGAGGTGTGCCCCACCGGCGTTTTCACCGACAAGGTATTCAAAGGGCAATATGCACGCAAGTGGGACCTGACCACCGCGCCATCAGTCTGCACGCTCTGCGGGCATGGGTGCAACATCCTGCCCGGCGCACGCTTCGGCACTTTGCGGCGGGTGCGTAACCGCTTCAACCACGCGGTGAACAGCTATTTCATTTGCGATCGCGGGCGTTATGGCTTCCAATTCGTCAACGGCGAGTACCGCGTGCGGACACCCCTGCTGCGCGAAGGGGACGAACTGCGCGCGGCCAGCGTTGATGAGGCGCTGACGCGGATACGCGAGTTGCTTCAAAGCGGCTCGATGGCCGGCATCGGTTCACCGCGCGCTTCCGTAGAGGCGAACTACGCGCTGCGGGCGCTGGTGGGGGCTGAGCGCTTCAGCCACGGCTTGCCGGAACAGCAATTCGCGCTGCTGGCGGCACTGTTGGCGCTGCAGCGGTCAGCAATGTCGCCCTCCCCTACCCTGCCTGAGGTTGAACAGGCGGATGCGGTCATCATTCTCGGAGAGGATCTGGCTAATACCGCGCCGCGGCTGGAACTGGCGGTGAGGCAGGCGGCACGCATTATTCCGGACGAACTGGAGGCTGCCGCGCTGGGCATCCTCCCCTTTGATGACGCCGCGCTGCGCGAAGCCGCGCAGGGAGCGACGCACCCGCTCTTCCTCTGCGTCACCGGAGCGACTTCGCTGGACGCGCTGGCGACCGTCACCTACCGCGCAGTGCCGGACGAATTGGCGCGACTGGCGCTGGCAGTGGCGCACCGGCTGGACGCATCCGCGCCGGCGGTAACGGACCTTGCGGAGGACGTGGCGGCGCTGGCCGACCGGATGGCGGAGATCCTGCGGAACGCCAGGCGCCCGCTGCTCATCTGCGGCGCCAGCGCGGGCAGCCTGGCGCTCATCGCGGCGGCGGGGCGATTGCTGGCGGCGCTCGAAGCCGGAGACGGCTCACCCATGCTGCGCACCGTCGCACCTGCATGCAACAGCATGGGACAGGCGCTGCTGGGCGGCGTCAGCCTTGAAGAGGCGGCGACGGCTGAGACGCTCATCGTGCTGGACAGCGAACAGCTTCGGCCGGCACAGATCGCGGGGGCGAAGCAGATTGTGTGTCTCGATAGCCTGCTCACGGAGATCAGCGAGCGGGCAGACACGGTACTACCGGCTGCGACCTTCGCCGAGTCGGCCGGCACGCTGGTGGGCAGCGATGGGCTGGCGCAGCGCTTCTTCCAGGTTTTCGTGCCGGAGGGAGAGATTCGGACGGGCTGGCAGTGGTGTGACGCACTGATGGCTGGGCGATGGGCGAATCTGGATGCGCTCATCACGGAGATCGCCACCGAGTCACCGGCCTTCGCGCGGATATGCGCTATTGCGCCGCCGGCGGATTTTCGCATTCTCGAGCAGAAGGTTCCACGACAGTCACACCGTTTCAGCGGGCGCACGGCGATGACGGCAAATGTCTCCGTCAACGAGCCGCCGCCGCCCGATGATCCCGACTCACCGCTGGCGTTTTCAATGGAGGGAGCGCAGAAACGGCCTCCAGCACCGCTGGTCCCACGTTTCTGGACGCCCGGGTGGAATTCGGCGCAGGCGGTGCATAAGTTCCAGGAGGAGGTGGGCGGACCGCTACGTGGGAGTGAAATCCATCGGGTGATCGAGCCAGACGGCAGCACACTGCCGCCAGTGACGGTGCCCTCCGCCTTCACGCCGCGCGAAGGTGAACTGCTCATCCTCCCGGCGTATCACCTGTTCGGCACTGAACCACTGAGCATGCTAACGCCGGGTATTGCGGAACTCGCGCCGGCACCATACCTGGCGCTGCACCCGGCGGACGCGGCGCGGCTAGGCGTCAAGGCGGGCGGCATGGTGACGCTGACGCTGGGGGGGACAACGCATACACTGTCCGCCGCATTGCGCGACGACGTGCCGCGGGGCGCCGCCCTGCTGCCGGTCGGCATCGTAGACTCACCGGTACCATTACCCGCATGGGGAACAATGGAAAGAGGGCGGCATGCCTGACGTCCTCCGCTACATCCTGGTTATCCTCGGCGTGGTGCTGGCGCCGCTGACCATCGCCGCCGGCCTTACCTGGGGCGAGCGGCGGCTGCTGGCGCTCTTCCAGGACCGCTACGGTCCTAACCGCGTGGGCCCGGCGGGGCTGCTGCAGGTGCTGGCGGATATGATCAAGATCCTGACCAAGGAAGACTGGATACCGCCCTTTGCCGACCGGCCGGTCTTCGTGCTGGCACCGGCCATCATCATCATCGCGACGTATTTGTCCTTCGCGGTTATCGTCTTCGCGCCGGGGATCGCGGTGGCGGAATTGAATATCGGCCTGCTCTTCTTCCTGGCGATGTCCTCGATGTCCGTCTACAGCGTGGCGCTGGCAGGCTGGGCGTCGAATAACAAATACGCGCTGCTTGGCAGCCTGCGCTCCATCGGGCAGATGCTCAGCTACGAAGTCTTTATGGGGCTTTCACTGATGGGGGTGGTGGCCATGGCGGGCACCTTCGATCTGGGAG
>JAKIYB010000236.1:6645-6964 GCA_022708765.1 Armatimonadota bacterium
ATCGTGCGGGCGCAGGCGGGCTTGTGGTATATTGTACCGCAATTCATCGGCTTCATCATCTTCTTCATCGCCGGCCTGGCGGAGACGCGGCGTATCCCCTTTGACCTGCCGGAAGCGGAAAGCGAACTGGTGGCCGGCTTCCACACGGAGTATTCCGGCATGAAGTTCGCGATGTTCTTCCTGGGCGAATATGTCGCCATCACGCTCTTCGCGGCCATGCTCACCGTACTGTTCCTGGGCGGCTGGCACGGGCCAGGATCGCAGTATACGCTTGTCGCGCTGGGCTGGTTCCTGGTGAAAACGCTGGCACTGATCGCGG
>JAKIYB010000237.1 GCA_022708765.1 Armatimonadota bacterium
CAAGGTCACGTTGTGCTTGAGGATGGTCTCGTTATTACTGCTGGTCTCGGCGATGCGCTTCCACTGCGCCGGGGCCGCCACGTGCTTGCGCACCACATGATCCCCGTGGCAGCGCCCGTAATGGTCCGTCTCATACACGATGGTGTCGGTGCGCTGGGCGACGCTCGGTTTCAGGTAGAACCCCATCTCCCGCTTCGATTTCGCCCCGCGCGGGTCAGGGCGCCAGCGGGTGAAGACGTAGTTGGCGCCCCCTGAGGCGATATCCGCTTCCGGGGACATGCCGCCGGGTTTGAGGCCAATGCGCAGCTTTTCCGTGGTGGAGAGCAGCGACCCATTATGCGACAGCGCCAGGTCCACCATGGTGACATAGGCATCGGCATCTTCCCCGACGATCTGGTGCATGAGGTGGTAGCCCCGCATTTCCTTGCCGATATCCAGGTCGAAGCGCTCGCTGCGGCGATAGCCAATCGGCTCCCCGGCACGCCGGCGCCGCGTGTCGTACTGGTAGACGCCGGCAGGATTGTAGCGCGGTAGTTTTCGCACATCTTCCACTCCGAGGCGCCCATTCCAATATTGCACCATGCGCTCCACGCGCTCAGTGATGGGGGCATTCCGCTGGTCGAGTTGCCGCATGAGCTGTTTGTAGGCGGCGTCATCCTGCGGCAGCCGGTTGACGACGGCTACTTGATGGAGATAGAGGTATTCCTGGTATTCCGCGGGTGCCACCTCTGCCGGGATGCCGAGGTGCTCCAACTTCTCGAACAGCCCCTCGATCTGCTTCGGCCCGCCGCGCCCGGGCAGGATGACCTCGATATCGCCCGCCAGGCCGTAGTAGTTTTGCCCGGGCCGCACATAGTGTTCGTCATAGGGGTCCGTGGAAAAGGGACGGATGCGGATGGTCGTGCCATCGTCAAACTCCAGGGTATACTGCCGCCCCTCCTTAGGCAGCTTCTGCGAACGCTCCCCGCCGAAGAGTTGGCCGGGCCGCTTATCGGTACCCTTCAGCACAATTTTCCCGTCGGCGATCTGCCGCTGATCCATGCGGATGGCGCTTTCCGTCACGCGGAAGGCCGGCCCTTTCCCTGTCGTCGGGATGCTGACACGCCCTGTTATGACGCGGAACTGCGCTAACTGCGACACGCTCCCCCCTGGAGTCGCCCCGCCGCGCGCATACACCGTCAATTCGTCAATGATCTGTAAATAATGCGCCGCCATGTCGCGCACTTCGATCCGGTCGGAGGCTAGCAACGCGCGCAACGCCGGCTCACAGTCCAGCGCTCCCTGCAGGCGCGTTTGGTTAAAATTGCGGTTGCCCATGTTCAGGTGGGCATTGACGGTTTTGACCCCATCGAGGATGCGCACGTAAAACGTATCATCCGCGAGCGCCTCGCCAACCTGCGGCGCCGCACTCACGCCGCGCCGGGCGGCGTCAATGGCGTCCAGTACCCGCTGCTGTTTATCCGGGCGCAGCTTCAACCGGCACACCGTCCGGTAGTCGACCTTCCCGCGCCGCCCGGCGATGGCTTCCGTGGCCAGATGCAGTTGGAGATCCTCCACCATGTCGGTGTCGAACGGAATGGCGACGCCCTGCCAGGATTCACTCTCCAACACCTCATGCACCACCTCTTCCATGGGCGTGGGCAACACCTTCCCGGTGCCGGCCTGGGCTTTCGTCAGGGTGGCAAAGCGGAAGTCCTTGTCGCCGAGCACCTCCCCGTAGAACCGCTCGAAGTCGGCCCGGAGAGCATGCTTGCGCGCGAGGGCAGCCTGCAGAAAGGCTTCCGTGTCGCCCGGGCGCCCTTGCGCATACGGCCGCAGCAAGGCCAGGTACTCCGCATCGTCGATGGCTTCGATCCGTTCAATGGCCGCTAAGGTGTGTTGCGGGTCGACGGTCAGCTTCTTCTTTTTCACCTGGGCGAAGATGGCGTTGTAGAGCGTCGTCGGGTGTTCGGGCAGGTTATTCGGGTTGTAGCCGATGGCCAATTTGTCGCGGCCAAAATATTTGAAGGCCTGTGCGCGGTCGATGGCGACCACCGAGCCATCCTGCAAGCGCAGGAAGTTGGCGCTATGGCTGTCATGGTTGGACAGCAGCCAGTCGAGCACCTGGTGCCCCTGCAACTGCGCCACTTCCGCCGGCGCGATGGTGGTGACATCGATGCCATCGAAATCCTTGGGCGCCTTGACCCCCGTCTTCATGCGCTGGATGGTGCCCACCTGCCCGTTGAGGGTGACCTTGCGCACCTCGATAGCCTGGGGATCGACCAACCGTGAGACGAGATACGTCATCTCATCCGCATCGGCGATATACGCGTCCGACGCCTTCGCCAGTGGTTTGAAGAGCCACTCGCTGCCATCCGGGTCGCGATAGATGCTTTTCGGGTGGACGCCGCCGAGGTCGCGGGCGTCGCGCGTGAAGGTGAAGTGGCGTTCAGGCCGTGCCGCGACGCGCGCCCACGCCGCATCGACCGGCGCATAACCCGTCGTGCTCAGCGACACCGTCGGCGTGCCGGGCTGGGCGAGTTCCGCCGCCAGCGCCGGACCGCTTTTCAGTTTGGGCGCCGCCTTGCCGTACCCCGCCACCTTGACGGCCAACGTCTGCAGCACATCTTGCTTAGCGGCCTCATCCGCCGACGAGAGCAAGGTGATGAGCTGCTCTTTGTTCGCGAACGCCCAGTTGGGAATCTTCTTCGCCTTCGCCAGCGCCTTCAACGTGCTGACCTTTTCCACCCCGAGCGACTGCGCACCCCAATCCGCAAGCAGTTGCACCTTGGCGGCATAGTGCGCCAGGTCGTCCGGCGCCAGCAGGCCGGCCTGCGTCATCAGCACCGCTTTCGCCTCCTGCAGCGCCGTGACATACCCGTCCAGTGCCCCGTCGAACGCCAGATTCGGGTAGTGGACGGCGGCGAGTTTGGCCTCCAACGCCGCTTTCGCCTGGGCGGCTGCGGCCTGGCTGACTTGCTGAGCCTGCTGCTGCGCCTGTGCGGTGACGGCGCCCGCCTTTTTCGCCTTCTGCGCGGCGTCCCACTTTGCCCATTTGTCGGCGATGGTGGCCTTCACCGGATCGAGCTTGGCCGGCGATGTTTCCGTCATCAGCGTAACCAGTTCGTCTTTCGTCGCCCACTGGTATTTGGGCAGCTTGGCCGCCTGTGCCATCTTCTTCACGTCGCTGGCACCGAGCGCCTGCACCTGCTGCTGGAAGGCGAGCTTCTTCATCGCCAACTCACCCGCGATCTGCTGGATGGTCCCCTGCGGAACGAGCGGGCTGCTCACCAGCAACTGCTCGGCAGCGGAGAGCTGCGCGAGGAAGGGCTGGAAGTCGCCCGGCGTGGCGGGGAGCACGACCTTGCCTGCCGCCTCTTTCAGCGCCGTGGTGGCCGCGGTGACGGCTACCTGCTGCACATCCTGCACCGCCTGCTGCGCCATCTCCTTGCCGGCGACCTGCTGCAGCGCATGGATGAGCTGGGTCTTATTCTTCAGCGGGCCGATATGGAACGATTTCTTTGCGGCGATGAGCGCCTGCCCAGCCAGCCCACTATGATCCACCCCCGGCTCCAACTGATCGAGCAGCGCGAGCACGTCGGCCTTGGTCATGTTGAGGGAGATGCCCTTCTTCACCGCCAGCTCTTGCAGCTCTTTGACGGACATGGCGTCCAGGCCGGTGCCGGACTGCGCGGCCTGCTTGAGCAGTTGGGCTTGCTGCTGCGCCTGCAGGAAAGCGGCTTGCTTCTGGACCAGCAGCGCGACCAATTCATCCTTGCTGCGGAGCGCGCCGATGCCATGCTGCTTGAGCAGCGCCTCCAGCGCCTTGCCGGACACCCCGGTGGCATCGACGCCTTTGTCGGCGAGTAGCTTCAGGAAGTCGGCCTTGGTGCGCGCGATGGCCACCCCCTGTCCCTTGGCCAGCGTGTGGATTTGCTTTAAGGTGAGCGCACCGAGCTTCGCGGGATCGCCGCTCTCGAAGGCCGCTTTGAGGGTTTTCTGCTCTTCGGCCTGCGCGGCCGCCATCCCCTCGATGCTCTGCGGCGGCAGGATACAGGCGTCACCGGTATTCGGTGCGGCAGTGGCGGCAAGTACCCCCTGCCCGCACACCACCAGTGGCCAGGCGGGATAATGCCCGCACCGGCATTGTGGATGGGCCGGCTGCTGGGGGAACTGGTCAATGGAGAACTGCTTCCCATCGAGGGCGCCGCACACCGGGCACATGCGCTCATCATCCATGGTGAACCATTCCAGCCGCTGGATGCCCACCGCTTGATGGAATTTGAGCTTGCCCAGGTTATGTGCGCGCAGCACCTCGGTGCGGGCAATGACCTCCATGCGGTATTGCGCCTTGCTGAACACCTTTGTCCCGGCATGGCGGAAGGATTCTTTGTCCTTCACCACCTCCCCCAGGTCGCGCACGATCTCATCCACCCCCTTGCCGGTGGCGATGGCGCCACGGATGGTCCGCATGATGCCATCCGTCGTCTCCCGGTTGACATCACCGGCCAACGTGGTGGTGTAATTGGAGAGGAAGTCCAGCGCATCGGTATCGACGATCTGGAACGCCTTGGTGGTGAGCTTATCCAGCCCACTCGGCGTCAGGTCGCGATACACCGGCAGTTGCGCGGTGGCGAATTCTTCGAGGCCGTGGTAGACCCCCAGCCGGAAGGCGGCTTTCGACTCCGCGCGGAAGCGCACGGTATGCGACCGGCGCAGGTCACCCATGATGGATGTGATCTCGGCATCCAGCCGCTCCAGTCCCTTCAAGCCGGCCAACTTGTTGTCGGGGAGCGAGCCGAGGGATTTGTAGCGGAGGATGGCGGTGCCCACCTGGGCACGCGCGGACGCCAGGTCGTCGGTGAGCGTATTGACGACCTGCTCGGTATAGCGATTGCGGGCAGTAAGACTGCGTTCGACTGCCCGGCGAATTAGTGCGTGTTGTGACAGGGTCTCAACCGGCATGCCGCCCCCTTACCGCCGGTCAAAGAAACGGCAGGCCCGCGCATCGAAGGTCGTTTCGCTCTCCTGCACGGCGCAGCGATTCTCGGCAGCATCGAACTGCCGGCATTCATCGCACAGCGCATCGTCCGCATACGCGCGGGCGCCTGGGCCACCGACCTGCAGCGCAGCCGCTGCCGCCTCAGTCTGCGCACGTGGTTTCAAACCCAGCAGACCACGCGCCTCTTCCGCATCGAGCACGCCGAGGGTGACGAGATCGGCAATGGGCTTGATCTGCTTGTCATCGAGCTGGTCAACGCCGACTTTTTCCTGCGTGCGGTTGGCCGCCTCGACATCCGGGTCCAACTCCATCTTCAGCTGCACGCTAGAGCGGGAGATGAGTTTCCGGTCGTAGAGTTCGAGCAGCAGCTTTTTGAATTCCACTGCATCGCTGGGGTCGAGGTCGTTAAACAGGTATTGCACGGCGGCATCAGTATGCCCGGTGAGCGCCAGCCAGTCGTTCACCACCCAGTCCAACACATGCCGGGCCACCTGCTTGATCTCGCGAATCATTACCAGCATCTTCTGCATGGAGACCGACGCCGTGGCAAAATTCGGGCCATCCCCGGTGACGAGTGAGCGCGAGAGACCGAGCGCGACAATGATGTCTTCCTTCACCTCGCGCACCTTCTCCTCGACGTTGAGCACGCTGCCCTCCGCGCCGTGCGTCTCCACGCCCACATAAAACGGCACCACCAGCCCGGACTTCATGTCCATCTTGTTGATCATGTCGCGGATGTCTTGCAGCATTTTCTGGTCGGGGGTGATGAAGCGCTGCTGATAGGCGCCGCCCACCTTGATGAGCCGAAACGGCGTCGCCCAGCGCTTGGCGATGGCCTGTTCCGCTTTCCGGTAATCGCGCAGGAGCTCAATGGACTGGAACGCCGGCAGCACCAGGCTGTTGCCACGCGGCGAGAAGGGCGGCGCATCCCAGCGGAGATGCAACACCTGCTCGACCGGGAGAAGCAGTCCATCCCCGGCACTCGGCATGTCTTCGGGGTACTGGCGCATCTCGATGAGTTGACCGTTCGCATACTTGACCTTGACCGAGACGGGGTTGACGCACGTCACCTCGTCGAGATCATGACCATCCTGCGTATAGCGTTTGAAGCCGACGGCATCACCCTTCACCAGCAGTTGCAGCACCATGTCTTTCACGAAGTCGGAGAGCGCCAGCCGATCATGGAGTTCCGCCAAGGCTTCCTTCACGGCCGCGTCATCGCTGGTGAGGCGAATCTCGTCTCCCACGGCAAAGGACCGCCAGGAGTTGAGACAGTTTTTCACCAGCGGCTCTTCGACGTAGTAGGTCCAGGCTTTCCGGGCGCGCTCCTCCCAGGTCGCCGGCACGGCCTCCGTCGAGGAGATGGCGCTGAAGGCCGACCCGTCGATGGTGGCCGCACTGGCCTGCGGCACCTGCGGCTCCAGTGCGCCAGTGGTCTGGATATGCGGATTGCGTCGTGATCGGGCCATCGGATGCCTCGCTTTCAAAAGAAGATGGGATCGGTGAGCAACGGGGTCCACGGCGGTACCGCCATCGCCCCACCGGGGTCGAGTCGCCCCAACTCGCGCACCAGCACGGCACAGCGCACGGCGTCGATGATGTGGTCGTTGCCCTTCGCATAGACGATGGCGTTGTTCGTCATCGTGTAGGTGTGGGTGGTGAACTGGTCCTGCAATTCCAGGTCGCCATGCGGGAAGCGGATGTCCCGACGCTGGAGCATGCCGTTGATGAGGGAGGTCATCAGCTCTTTCGTGCGCTTGCGCACCTCGCCCCCATCCGGTGTCGGGAGCGTGGTCACCCCACCGAAGTCAATCCCCCGCACCCGCCCGGCCAACTGCAGCGGACGATACGCATCCAGCGTCAGCAGCTCCTGTACCACCGCGCCGCCGTTGCCCCCGTTATCAATGCCGATGCCCGCCGGCGTGTAGTAGCGCTCCAGCAAGGCGATCAGCATCGAGAGGATCGGATAGGCC
>JAKIYB010000238.1:0-6705 GCA_022708765.1 Armatimonadota bacterium
CGGACTGGCACGCGCCGCCGGAGTGAGTAATTTCACTGCCATGCAGGTGGTGCAGGCCCATGCGATTCTGGAGAAACGCGGCGTGCCGCTGGCGTCAAATCAGGTGCATTACAGTCTGCTGCATCGCGCGCCGGAGACCAACGGCCTGCTTGATGTTTGTCGCGATCTGGGCATCACCCTCATCGCCTATATGCCGCTGGCGCAAGGACTGCTTACCGGGAAATTCACGCCGGAGCATCCGCCGAAAGGATTGCGCGGGCGCCTGTATCGCAAACGCGAGTTAGCGGCGGTAGCGCCATTAGTGCATGCCATGCGCCGCATCGGAGCAGCACATGGCAGCCGCACTCCCGCGCAGGTTGCGCTTAACTGGGCCATCGGCAAAGGCGTTGTGCCGATCGTCGGGGTGAAAACGGCGGCACAGGTGACGGAGAATGCCGGTGCCCTCGGCTGGCTACTGACTTCGGAAGCAGTGACGGAACTGGATGCGTTGTCCGATGATGCGCAGTGGATCATGAAAACGTGGTGGTAATGCCCATGCCTGAACAGCTTATGCCGCAGCTCGTTATGCAGCGCGATGATCTGGAAGATTTGCCGCCGATAGCACTCCCGGACGGCTACACGTTGCGCGCTTACCGTGATGGAGATGGCGAGCACTGGGTGACAATTCTCAACGAATCGTTTCACACCACCTGGGCAGTGGAGGATTTTCTCCGCATCATGCTCGATGATCCCTCTTTCCTGCCGGAGCGCATCATCTTCGCGCGTGACCCATCAGGCGTGCCATGCGCCGTCGCCGCGGCGTATCGGAATGCGCAATACCCGGAGCACGGCTATCTGCATTATGTCGGCTGCCATCCAGCGCATGCCGGGAAGCGGTTGGGGTGGGCGGTCAGCCTGGCGTGCCTGTATCGTTTTCGCGAGGAAGGCTGTCGCCGTGTGGTGTTGCAGACGGATGATTTTCGCCTGCCCGCGATCAAGACATACCTGCGGTTGGGCTTTCATCCGGTGATTGTGCATGAGAACCAGCATTCGCGATGGGCGCACGTTTACGAAGCCCTCACCATGGAGGCGTCATGACAATTATCCCATGTCGCCTTGCTGGCCGTGGTGGCGGCTGTCGGAGAAATAAATGATAACGGGCACGAATAATTGCGGGTGGATCACCTGGCACGGGCGTGGATTAGCGAAAAAGTCGTACCTGTCACCGATTATTGCGGCGCGGGTGAACGGAAGGTAAAGGCATTTTCATAAGAATAGCGATCACGCGGGCGTCACCTATTCGGAATGAACATCATGAGCAACGCGGCGCTACTCCGGTTCTCCGCGTGGCGCACTACCAACATGCGGATGCCATTTGCGAGGGGGCAATGGAATTTTTGGAGGAAGCGGTCCCGGCGAGAAGTGAACAGGGACGGGCTTATGCGTCCCGTCCCTGTCCCCCCTCTCCGGGTAGGATCTCCCGTTCACTGTCCGTTCTCGTCGCATGCGGGCAGGTGAAGCGTTCCTTCTGCACCCTCCGGGCGGTTTGCCATCCACCCACGGGGATGAGCTCACCGGGTTGTACTGGGCGGCCCCTGTGCACCGGATTCTTAGTCCGACATCCGTCGGTCCCGTGCATCCGATTCGACTTCAACCCTACCCGCGCCCCTATCATACCGCATCGCGAACAGGGGACAAGGGCGATTGCGCGCGCAGTGTTCAAATTTGCCGACAAGGCGCGGGAAATCCAGCGCGATGCATTGCCGGGATAGACGGCAATCCGCTGGCAGCAGACAGTGGTCGAGGTGTTTTGTCATGGTGTCGCAACAAATCCTACCAACCGGGACGCCGCCGATACGTTGCAGCCAACTCACAGCCGCCCTCGTCGCATTTGCCCCAGGCGCAATCGGGGCCGAGATTATCAAACACGACCGGTACCTCCGCCTGCGCCAACGCGCGGATGCGCTCAAAGAGCGCGCGAATCTCCCACTGTGCGCGGATACACAACCGTTCGCGCGTCATTGTCATCAGTTGGCGGCCGTTCACGGTCATCACCAGTTCCGTTTCGCACGCGTTGGGCAACACGAAGCGCGCGTCTTCGTTCACTGATTCACCGGTCGCGCCGGGATTCGCCGCGCGCAGCAGGTGCTGCAACTCTTCATAGCGCGCGCTGAGTTCCGTCATCGTCTGGCGGAAGAGCGCAAGTGCTTCGGGGCAGGCGGCGAGATGCGGTGGCACGATATAGCGAAATCCCGCTTTGTCTACATACCGCTGGCTTTGCTGGGCGTAGGAGGCGATACGGTGGCGCACCAGTTGATGCGAACAGGCGCGGGAGATGCCGCCGATAGCGAATTGGAAGGTGAGGTGTTCCAGGATACTCCAGTGCCCTCGCGACAGCACCCGGTCCCGCAGCCATACGCCCATGGCCTGTTCGCTTTCCAGCGGTTGGATGCTATCAAAGCCGCCTTTGCTGTAGCATAAACGCGCCGCCGCATAGGCGGGAAAGAGCGTGCCGGTCCAGTGAACCAGGCGGACGGAGAGAGTAGTTTCACGGGCGGTATCGGCGGTCATCGAATGGCTCCTGACGCTAAATCCGTGGGCATGGAGTATTCTATCACGCTAGGGAAGTGGTGTCTATGACATGCGAGGTTTTTATCGGGGTGCGAGTCCGCAAGGAGTATCCCCGGTTTACGTGAAGGGGGCGTGGCTGGTATACTTGCCAGAACTTCCATAACGAGGGCAATACCAATGAAACCGTATGAAGGCGAGATGCTGCTGGATTTGGAGCAGATGAAATGGGATAGTGCCGGATTGATACCGGCGGTGGTGCAGGACGTCAACGGCGAAGTGCTGATGGTGGCCTATATGAACCGCGAGGCGCTGGCGGAGACGCTGGAGACGGGATTTGCCACGTACTACAGTCGCAGTCGGCAGACCATGTGGCGTAAAGGCGAGAGCAGCGGTCACCGCCAGCGCGTGCTGGAGGTGCGCGTAGACTGCGATCTGGACTGCCTGGTGCTGAAGGTCGAGCAGATGGGTGGCGCCTGTCACACGGGATACTACTCCTGTTTCTATCGTGTTATCAAGGATGGTAAAATCGGCGTCGTCGAAGAAACGGTGTTTGATGCGGAGACGGTATACACGAAGTAGGTGCTACCGCGGAGAGCTCAGAGCGTATTCTTTACAGAGGCGGACATCGAGAAGTTATACTGGGACGCGGTCATTGCCCCTCGCTATCAGGTGTAGCAGGAGTGCGACCTTCGCATCCCGTATAACTTTTCAATGACCGCGTCTGTAATTGGAACGCGATGGATCCGACAGAGCAACCGAAGGAAGATACTTCGGTGGCAATCACGCAATGCCTGCACTCGGCCACAGCAGTTTTACCACCAATGCGTTGCGCCCTCGCGCGCGCGCTCATTCCCCTGCCCCCTCTCCAACGGTTTCATCGGGGCAAGCCCAATCCCGGGAGAGGGCGAACATGTGAACACGGCACGTACCGTCGCCATTGTCAGATGGTCGAGTAGTCTGTAGTCATGGCGATTGACAATCTTCCGCGCGATCAGTAGACTTGTGCCAAGGCGTAAGCCCGCATGGCGGGGCGCCGGCATTCCTCTTACACAGGCGAGCATACCGTGTCTGTCACCACACCCACCACGCAGACCGAGGCGCATGTGACCCCCTCGCGGGAGCAGCGCGGCCTCACCCTGCGTTCATTCGTCGTCGCCATCTTCGCCCTGCTGCTGCTGAGCATCTGGGTGGAGTATAACGAACGGTTCTGTTTCTATGGCGGCCCGCTGACGGAGAACGCGCCGCCGATCGGCGCCGTCGGGGTGGTCCTCATTCTGGTGGTCATCAGCTCGCTGCTATACCTGTTGCGGCGACCATTGCGGTTGGCCACCGCAGAGTTGATCTTCATTTTCGCCGCGTTGCTGGTGGCGGCGCCGCTTTGCACCCAGGGGATGTGGACGCGTATCTTCGGCCTGATGGCGAGCATCCCCCACAACGAAGATTTCAAGTCCTACGAGAGCCTGCCCCCGATGCTGTGGCCGCACGGCGGCAACATGGCGCCCGGTCCGTTCAACGGCGAGGCGACGCTGGAGCCCTTCGCGCAGAAGGGGTCAGGCACATTGACCTGGACAAGTGAGCCCTGGCCGCACAAGACGAAGACACAGGCCTGTCCCAGTCTCATCAACACCCAGCCGACCGACCGCACCTGGCTGGAGTTGCGCCTGGACAAGATGGTCGGTACGCGCACGCTGCTCGTGCCGGGAGAAAATTTCCTCTTCTCCTGTCTGGTAAAGACTGACGGCGGCCTGAAGCCCGGATCATCGTACTTCGTGACCATGCAGGCGGATAACAACGCCGAGCACACGGTCATTTTAAGCTCTGCGCCAACCAACCCCTCCTTCGCGTTGCGGCAGGGATTCCAGCGCATCGGCAAGTGCCCGGTGCAGATTCCGGTGACCCTGGACGAGGCGCTTATCCTGCGCATCGGCCTTATCGGCCCCGGCAAGCTCACCGTGCAGGACGTGCAGTTCTTCAATTCGCAGGCAGTGGAGGGCGTTTACACCGGCGTAAAAGTGCGCCGCGCCTCCAAATACGAGGAGTTGGGGCCGGGCGAGCGGGACTTCACCCTGCGGCGCCCGGACAACCTGTTCTCTTTCGCCGGACTGGCCTACGTGGTACAGGGCTACATCCCCATGCAGCAGTGGGTGATGCCGATGTTCGCGTGGACACTGATCATCGGCGCGCTCTTCCTCGGCTTCATGGGCTTCAACGTGCTCATGCGCCGGCAGTGGGTTGACAGCGAACGCTTTACCTTCCCGATGAATATTCTGCCGCGCCAGCTTTTCGCCGAGGAGACGGATAATAAGGGACGGCCCTACCTCGCCATCTTCCGCAACAAAGTGATGTGGATGGGATTCGGCTTCATGATGGTGATCGCCATCATCAAGGGCCTGCACTTTTACTTCCCCGAGGTGCCGGCGCCCTCCTGGAGCAACATGTGGTCCGGGGCGATTCGGCTGGAGACATACGTCACCAATCCGCTGATGAAAGCCTACTTCGGCGACACTTCCATCAGCCTGGTCTTTTCGCTCTTCGCCATCGCCCTGCTGGTGGAGACGGACATCCTCTTCTCCATCTGGGCCACCTTCCTGCTCTTCAAGCTCACCGGCCTGTTCGGCAAGGCGTTCAACTGGAACAAGTTCGTCGGCTACCCGTGGGAATGGACGCAGGCCATCGGCGCCTTCATCGGCTACGCCATCGTGGCGCTGGTCGCCGCAAGGCGGCACCTGGCGCGCATCTGGGCGCATCTTACCGGACGCGAGCCGCTGGATGACAGCGGCGAGATCGTCTCTTACCGTACCGCGGTGTTGATGATCCTCGGCTCGCTGGCGCTCATCATCGGCTGGGGCGTCTGGACGCGCATGGGCTGGATCGCGAGCCTGCTCTTCTTCAGCTTCATGCTGGTCATCGGCTTCACCTCCAGCAAGGTGCGCGCGGAGGCGGGCATGCCGTTCGGCTACTGGGTGCCCTACTGGAGCATGTCCTTCGTGGCGGCCATCGGCGGCATGGCGGTTTTCGGCACCACCGGCATGCTGGTGGCGACCATCGCCAGCGGCTTCATGTGCGTGGCCTGCTTCTTCTTCATTGCACCCGTCCAGGTAGAGATGATGGAGTTAGGCCGTCACTTCAAGGTACGGGCGAAGGACATCGGCCACGGTCTCTGGCTCGGACTACTCGGCGGCATCTTCCTCGGCGGTTTTGGTTTGCTCTGCTGGGCTTACGGTTTCGGCGCCGACAACCTCGCCACCATCTGGCCCTACGGGCAGAACTGGTACTTCAATCCCTATCGCAACGCGGAAATGGCCATTGACCGCGCCTTCATCGCCGACCCGACGAACCTGCTCACCCCGGCCACCGAGCCGCTGAATGTCGTACGGAACGTGGAAGCGAAGGGTGTGGCTATCGGCGTAGGCGTCACCGGCCTGCTGGCGCTGTTGCGCAGTCTCTTCATGTGGTTCCCGCTGCACCCGCTGGGCTATGTGCTCGCCACCTCATACTTTGCCCGCACCGTCTGGTTTACCTGTTTCGTCGCCTGGGCAGTGCGCGTCATCGTGCTGCGCATCGGCGGCGCGCACTCCATTCGCAAGGGGTTGATCCCCTTCTGCGTCGGCATGTTCCTGGCCTGCGTCACCTCGATGATCCTGTTCGACATCATCGGCCTCTACCTGCGCACGCTCGGAATTACCGCGCTTTACTCACAGATACCCTAGCGGGCGGCGCCGGATCATGAAGGAACCGCCTCTTTCCGGGCGAATATGTAGCGCATGCTGACTGTTGCCGAGCTTTGTGAAGCGCTGATTCACATTCCCACCGCTGATCCCGCGCCGACGGGGGCAGCGATTGCCTGCTGTGCTGAAGTGCTGGCGCCGGCGGGCTTTCGGGTGACGCGGACCTTCGAGACCGCGCCGGGGATTGCGCACGCGCTGCTGGAGCGTCCCGGTGATGGTCCCCCGCTGCTCATTGACGCCCACCTGGATACCGTGCCACCGGGCGATCTGGCGCGGTGGACGCGCGACTACCGCGGCGAGATTGCGGACGGCGCGGTGTGGGGGCGCGGCGCGGTGGACGACAAAGGGCCGCTGGCGGCCGCACTCGCGGCCTTGCGCGAAACAAAGACCTCCCGGCACCTGGTACTCAGCCTGATGGGTGACGAAG
>JAKIYB010000238.1:6720-6953 GCA_022708765.1 Armatimonadota bacterium
CCATCGTGCGCGCGGCCACCCAGGTCATCGCGCTGGAGCCCACCGACAACATCCCCATCCGCGCGCACAAGGGCAACGCGCGGGTGCGGGTGGACGTGCGCGGAAAGGCGGCGCACAGCTCGCGCCCCTGGGAGGGCGTGAACGCCATCACCGAAAAGTGGCGGCTGCTGGCGGCGGTGGAAGCGTGGTTCGCGGAGGGCGAGGGACGCCGGCGCATCTTAGAATTTGGCGAC
>JAKIYB010000239.1 GCA_022708765.1 Armatimonadota bacterium
CCCGCCGGTGGCAGCCTCGATCCACCAGCGTTGGGCGAAGACCGTGCCCTGTTCGGAACTCTCGACCAGCGCATCCCACCGGGCGTCGTCCTCTGGCGCCAGCACCCGCACATCTAACTGCATTGCATCCCCTCCACTGCCCCACCGGACACCGGCGCCCTTTACCCGGCGCCGGCTCTCGCCCGGCGGTCATGCTATCTCTGGCATTCATTCTGGCGCATCCACGCTGGTCGGTGATGTTCGGTGAGACACCATCCGCCGGAGATGGAGGGGAAATGAACACACGGTGGAGCTTTCTTCCCGGTACGCTATGGATGACCGCGCCAATCGCCCGGTCGAGATCGCGCGCATCGCTCCAGCGGGACTGATGACGCGGGTCACATGGTCAGGAGGACGGCACGCTTGGTCAGTATGCAATCAGCGCCAGACATTGTCATGCAATACGCGTCGCGTCACATACTCGCGCAAGCCCGGCGGCGCGATAACATGGCCGGATTGCTTATCGCGGTTGGGCTTACCTGGCCCTTTCTCCTCTCCAGTGTATTGCCTGTCCCCTGGTGGGCCTATCTCGCGTTGGCGATGTTGGGCGGCGCAATGCGCTATCGTGCCTATCCCCGTGACAATAGCCCGCACTGGCCGGTGCTGCTATTTGTCATGGTGCTGCTGCTGTATGTGCTGTTGGCGGTTGTCTATCTGCAAATCCCTGGATACGGCAGCGAGAAAGCGGCTCACTTTCTCATGCTGGCGCTGGCCGCCTATCTGGTGACCTTTCGACAGACACCGCTCACCATCGATCTGGACCGGGGCCTGCGCATGGGCCTTGCCGTGACACTGCTGATGGCGCTGGGCGTGGTGTATTATCATCGAAACCTTTTCCTGGAAACGCAGCAGTACGGCATGGAGGAGTTGCGCCAGCTCTTTGCCGTCACCGGTTTTCCCCTGGTCATCGCGCTGGCGGGGCTCTGGGGTATTCCACGCACGCTGCGCCCGCTCTCGCTCTTCGCCGGCGCCGCGCTGCTGGTGCTGGTTGCCGCGCTGGAAATCTTCGTGCGTGGCCGCTTCGCGGCGCTCACCCTTAGCGTGCTCGCGGTGCTGCTCGTGCTCGGTCCGCCGTGGCGGCATTTCGCCTCCCGCCTCTTTTCTTCGTGCGGGCTGATCGGCGCCTTCTTGCTGTTGTATGCTTTCGTCTTACCTGGCTTCGGCGAGTCATACCACTATCTGGAAGCGCTGCTGAAAAACCCGATGGAAAATCGCGACCTTCTCTACACCTTCGCCTGGCGCGGCTTCATGGCCGATCCACTGGGCAGGGGTATTGGTTCCTTCGCCTATAGCGGTATGCTCGATTCCTATCCGCATAATATCTTTCTCGAAGTGGCGTATGAGCTTGGGCTGCCCGGCTTGCTGGCGGTCGCGAGCATGTATCTGGTCGCCCTGCGCCGGCTGTGGCGCCTGTGGCTGTCGCCACCGCACCGGATGCTGGCAGCGATGCTGGGCGTGATGATGCTGTATATGCTGAAAGCCGGCGACATCGCCACCTGGGCTTTTCAGTGGATATATCTGTATATGCTGATTGTCGCCACACCGGTAGCGCCCACCTGGCCCCTGCTCCGTGGGGAGGCGCTGCGATGACATTATCTCCACAATACGATTTACGTACCGTCTCCCCCCGCGATCGGCGGGCCTACGTGACCGAGCAGCTTTCGACGATCATCGGCCGGTTGGTTATGCCGGCGGATACGCAGGTGGAACGATGGTGGTGGTTGCTCGCGCGTGAGGAAGAGCGCGAGAGTGAGCGAGACGCGCATGGCAACTTCGTGACCGAGGCGTCACAACTGGCCGCGCTGCATCTGCTGGAGGATCCGCCACTGCACGCCGATGTGCTGGCGCTGGCGCGGCAGCCGCGCGTGACCTGCTGGCCTTCGCCATTTCGCTTTGCCGCTTGCCTGACGCACGATGTGGACGCCGTGACGGCGCACCCCTGGCGCGAGCGCCTGCGTCGGCTAAGTAATCCGCGCATCTCCGCTGGTTGGATGCAGCGTGCACGCTGGGCGCTGAGTGCCGGCGTCCACGCCGGCGACCGGCGGGAAGACGGTCCGTTTGACGACTGGATGGCCGCGGAAGCCCGGTATGGCTTCCGTTCGACCTTCTTCGTCATGCCGGAATCGTATGTGTGCCCGACGGTCTACGACCATTATCATTGGTACGCAGATCCGGTACGCCATTTTGGCGCGCGCATGAACTACGCGGACGCCGCCCGCCAGACGTGCACAGCCGGTTGGGAAATCGGCCTGCACGGTAGCTACGCCAGCGCGCACGATGCGGATATCCTGCGGGTGGAAAAGACCGCCCTGGAGACGATGCTGGAAGCGGAAGTCGTCTCAACGCGACAGCATTACCTGCGTTTCGACATCGCGCTGACACCGCGCGCCTGGTCGGAAATCGGCTTGCGCGCGGATTCGACCATGGGCGCCGTCAACAGCATCGGCTACCGGTCAGGACTGGCCTTCCCCTATTTCTGGCCGGGGGATGGCGATATCCTGGAGGTGCCGTTAAGCCTGCACGACCTTAGCATCTTTCGCGCCCCCAGCCGCGATCAGAAAGATACACTGGAACGGCGCCTGGCGCGCGCGCGCGCGCTCATTGCCCGTGTTGCCGCCATCGGCGGCATTGTTACGTTGTCCTGGCATACCCAGCCAGATTACCGCGGTGCCCTTGATGCCTACCGCGTGTTACTCCGCGATATCGCGGAACTGGGCGGCTGGGGTTGTACGCTCGGTGAAGTCAATGCCTGGTGGCGCGCCCGCCGGACGAGTGTTCGCCGGCAATTTGTGCCCGCGATGGAGGAGACAAACCAAACGACGGAGGTTCACCATGCGCAATGACGTGGAGATTATCCTCGTCTCATCAGGACATTCAGCGCTGGACCAGCGCGTTTTTGATAAAGAAGCGGTCTCACTGGCGCGCGCGTTTCCCCGCGTCCGCGTAGTCGCGCCGCATTCAAGTGATGATGTGCGCGAGCGAGTGCGCATCACCGCGCTGCGGCCATATCGTTCGCGACTGTCACGTTTTCTGCTGCGCCCACTGCAGGCATTTTGGGCAGCGCGAGGCCGTGGCCCACGCGTGCTTATTTTACAGGACGCCGAATTGCTGGTGCTGGCGCCGCTGGTGAAGCTCTTCACCGGATGGCGCCTCATTTACGACGCCCACGAGGACTTCCCCGAACTCATCCGCAGCCGTACCTGGATTCCGTCGCCGCTGCGGAGACCTATGAGCAATCTGGTGGCACTGCTCGAGAAAGGGTGCGCCCGCGCCTGCGATGGCGTCACCGGCGCCACCAGATCACTAACCGAGCACTTTTCGCACGCGCGCCGAATGCCGCTATACAATCTCCCCAGCCGTGCGTTCATTGACGAAGTGGCGCACCACGCACGTCCACAGCGAGAACGCGGCTACGATGTGGTGCATCTGGGCACGCTGGCGGAACCCGGGCGGTTAGAATTCCTCGTTGCCGTCCTCGATGAACTGATCGCGCGTAAACCGGAAACTCGCGGGCTGATCATTGGTGTGCGACCGGACCAGGAGCAGGTGCTCGCGGCCCATTTCCCCCCCGAGCGCGTGACGGTGCTGGGTAAAATTCCTTATGTGAAAGTGGCGGCTTATCTCGGTGACTGTCGCATTGGCTTGAGTCTCTTCCCCATGCTCTATCCGCACCTGCGCTGCGCCGTGCCGGTGAAAGTCTTCGAATACATGGCCGCGGGCTGTGCGGTAGTCACCAGCCACCTCCCGGAGCTGCTGCACTTGGTCGGGGACGAAGGCGCCGCGCAGATGGCGGTCCTCTATACGCCGGACGTGGGGCGTTGCGTTGATGCAATTGCGCAGTTGCTGGATGAGCCGGAAATGCTGGAACGCCGACAGGCCGCATTGATGCACTGGGTACGGGCATCCTGGAACTGGGATGCGCAGGCCGATCAGTATATCCGGTTCGTTGCCGATATCATCGGCACACCGAGCACGATGCCGGAAACACCGGCGCAAGATGAGTTGGCGCGATGAAGGAACGCCTGCCATTCGTCAGCGTGGTTATCCCGGTTCGTAACGAGGCACGGTATATCGAAGCGTGCTTGCGGTCGCTGTTGCATGGCGGTTACCCCGCCGCGCGCTTGGAGATCATCCTGGCGGACGGCATGAGCTCCGATGGCACGCGCGAGAGCATAACGCGCGTGATGGCGGAAACAGCGGTTCCTATCCGCGTCATTGATAATCCGCGCGGCACGATTCCTTGCGCGCTGAATCTGGCCATCGCCGAGGCGCGCGGCGAGATTATCATCCGCGCCGACGCGCATGCCCGGTACCCGCCGGATTACGTGGCGCGCTGCGTGCGGACATTACGCCGGCGCGGCGCGGACAATGTCGGTGGACCGGTAACCACGGAACCCGGCGCGGATACGGTGATGGCGCGTGCAATCGCGCTGGCGCTGTCGCACCCCTTCGGCGTGGGAAATTCCGCGTTCCGCACGGCGAAAACGGCGCGCGAGGCGGATACCGTGCCCTTCGGCTGCTTCCCGGCGTCCGTCTTCCGGCGCATCGGTCTGTTTGACGAGCGCTTGTGGCGGAATGAGGATTATGAATATAATCGCCGGCTGCGGCGGGCGGGCGGACGCATCTGGATGGACCCGGTGCTGGCGAGTACCTACTACAGCCGCGCGACGCTGGGCGCGCTGCTGCGGCAGGCGTGGGACAACGGCGTGTGGAACGCGTTCTCGCACGTCCTGCACCCGGCCATTCGCACCCCGCGTCATGTGCTGCCCCTCTTTTTCACGCTGGGAATTTGCGCGCTGGCGGCTACCGCCGCGCCGCTGCCGCCGTGGACGCTGCCACTCGCGCTTCCGCTCTGGCTGGGTTACGGCGCCTATGCGCTGCTCGCGCTGGGCGTGTCCGCCCAGCTTGCGCGGCGACACGGCTGGCGTTTTTTCCCCGCACTCCTCGCCATCTTTCCACTCTTTCACTTCACCTATGGCGCGGGCATCACCTGGGGGTGGCTGCGTGTAATCGCCCGCCGCTACCCCTGGCGCGCGGAGGATGGTATCCGCGACATGGAAAAGCCTGCCCGTTCATGAGGCGCGCGGCGGTACGTAATGGGAATTGGCCTCTGTATGCCGTAAGCAGATGCGCCACCGAGCCACCACCGGGGTCTGTCTCCACTTTACGGCAGCAGCACCCCCAGGTAATAGGCGCTTTGCACGATTTCCATCAGCGACAATGACTTGCTGCCAGGCACGTAGACGATATCGTGCGCCTGCAGTGGCACATCTTTATCGTAGTGGCCTTTCTTCAAAATATCGTTCACATCCACCTTGATGCTCTGCGGATCGCCGTTCACCCGGCGAATGATGGTCACCGCGGAGAGTTTCGCCTTGCGGTCGGCGCCGCCGGCCTGGGCAATAGCTTCTACCACCGAGAGCGGGCGATCTTCAGCAAGGAGGAACGCACCGGGGCGCTGCACCATACCGAGCACCGCCACCTTGTCCGTCAATTCCGGCACGATCACCAGATCGCCCGCCGTCAGCGGCAGATTGTCCTTCACCTGTCCGTTGACAATCCCCGACACGTCTACCTGCTGCTTGCTGCCGTCACGACGCATCACCGTGACCCGGCGCAGCGCGGCCAGTTCGGTGGCGCCGCCAGCGAGTGTGATCGCCTGCATCACCCCCGCGCCGTCCGGCAATTCATACGTGCCCGGCGACTTCACCTGCCCGTTGATGAAAATCTGCGCCACGGGCAGGCGCTCCACCAGGATGACGTCACCGTCCTGCAGCGTCTTCTTCACATCGCCCCAGGTGAGCGCCTCCTTCACCGAGCCGCGCTGCAGCGTGATGCTCAACTTCTCCGGCCGTTCCAGCACGTCGCCCGCCGCCGCCAGCGCGTCAACCAGTGTCGCTCCCTGCTTGAGCTTTATCGCGCCGGGGGTCTTCACCTGGCCGCTCACCACCACGGTCATCCGCTCCGGCGTCTCAATCCACAACAGGTCCCCCTCCTGCACCAACGGGTTCGCCTCGGGGGTCTTTCCAGCCAGCGCCGCCGGCAGGTCAAGTGGAATAATCGCCTTGCCGCGCACCAACCGCGCTCGCAGTTCCGCGCGCTCGCCCACCAGGTCGCCCGCCGCCGCCAGCAGTTCCGTCACCCGCGTCTGCGCGGTCACGGGATACTGCCCCGGTTTCGCCACCGCCCCCAGTACGAAAGCGTGCTTCACCCGCGCCTCGGATAGCGTCACCGCCACGTCCGGATCTTTAAGGAATTCCAGAAATTTTTCCGTGAGCAGCGCCGCCAACTCCCGCGCTGTCTGCCCGGTCACCATCAGACGCCCGGCGCGCGGCACGTCAATGACGCCGTCCGGCGGGATAGTATAGGTGCCGGAGAGTTCGGAGTGTTTCAACACGGTGATGGTGATACGGTCCTGCGGACCCAGCCGGTATTCCCCATCTCCTTCGGCGCCCAGCGCCAGCACGGCCCCCAGCAGGAGAAGCAAGCTCATGGCGAATAATCTCATCGTCTCAATCCTCTCTCAAAATCGTTTTATTCAGCGATCATACTGAATGACAGGTCCGCCGGCACCGGCGTCTTTTTCCACGCGCCGTCACGCGTGACGGCGCAGGCGGTCAATCCACCCCATGTCTGCTCGCCCCACCCCGGCGGGCGCCGACAGATACAGGCGGTATTCCTCGCCGGTTCGCAGCGTCACCGGTTGTTCCAGCGTCACGCGCTGCCACTGCGGCAGTTCCGTCATCGCATCGGCGCTCGCAGCCACCGCGCTCATCAGCGCCGCGCCGCTCTTCGTCTCTTCCAGCACAAGGCGCAAGTCGTCTCTCGGCTCGCCTATGGCGAAAACGGACACCCCGAACTGCCGCACTTTCGCTTCGGGTCGCTTCCAGGTGAATTGCTCGCCCTGGCACACC